>QIEB01000476.1 GCA_003229495.1 Flammeovirgaceae bacterium | reverse complement strand
AAGCTGAAGCCGGAGGATGATCCGGGTGCCGATCACTAGGAGCTGCCGCCAGCACAATGTCCGGTTGATATTTGCGAATTAGTTGAATAAGGGCCATCTGATGGGTCTCATCATTAGTAAAAAATCCATCGCGAAAACCCAGGTTTTCCCTCAAAGCCAACCCCATGATTTCCATCGATTTGCTCGCCTCATTTTCACGAATCTCCACACTGCCTCTGGTACCTAATTCCCCTCTGGTCAAATCCACGATACCTACCTGCCGTCCTCTGGCAGCTGCCTGAATCATAGTACCGCCACAGCCCAATTCTGCATCATCCGGATGGGCCGAAAGCACCAGTATATCTAATTTCATGTTAGTTAATTCGTAGTCTGCGACCAATGCGCAGCATGGTTTTTCGGCTTATTCCATTCAACCTGCATAACCGGCTTACTGAAACGCCATAACGCTGGCTGATATGTCCAAGAGTATCCCCACCTTTGATACGATGATACCTTACTTTTCGAGCATCAACCAGGTACTGAAAACTGGCGGGAGTGATGAAATATGTATCAGTTAACAGACAGTCGGATGTGAAATCATAGATGGTAGCAGGATCGATAGCATTACCTTGATACCTTATTTCAAAATGCAAATGGGTACCGGTACTGCGACCGGTGCTTCCTCCTAACCCCACCAGTTCACCTGCTTTCACCGTTTCACCTACTTTAACTTTGGCCTTTGACAAATGACCGTACAAGGTTTCAAAGCCGTTCAAATGTCTTAAAACCACATAACGCCCGTAGCCATAACGCTCATAGTCTACGATGCGAACAATTCCGTCAAAAGCGGCGCCCACGGAGTCTCCATAAAACACCTTCAGATCTGTTCCATAATGCCAGCGATATCTTCGAAAACCAAATGGTGAAGTAATACGGGTATTGACAACCGGAGGTGACCAATTGACAGTGGCCAACGAGTCGTTGATATGTACACTTAAAGTGTCCTTATATTTAGCGCCGTCTAGTTTATAAGGGTTGATCTTTCCAGAATTCCAGTGTGAAAAATAGGAATGCCGGTTAACCCAAACACAATCAATGCTGAGCCCTTCATTAATTTGCAATTTAGGATCAATTACCAAATTTTCGATCCACTCCTCGATAATATATTCCACCGAAGTGGTGTCTTCTGCAGGTTCCCACCTCTCTATTTCCCGATTCATGGAGACTTGATTCAATGGTCCGGCAACCTGGGCCGCAGCAGGTACTATCAATAAAGTCAATAATGCTGAAAGAATAGGTATTTGCATATTAAACGGCTTCCAATTCTTTGGCGCTGAGGAATCTTTCCGCATCCAATGCAGCCATACAACCAGTACCAGCTGCGGTAACCGCCTGTCGATAAATATGATCCTGGGCATCGCCTGATGCAAATACTCCCTCCACATTAGTGACGGTTGAACCGGGTACGGTTTTAATATAGTCATTTTCATCCATGTCCAGATAATCCCTAAAGATTTCTGTGTTTGGTTGATGTCCAATGGCTACAAAAAACCCTCCTATAGGAATCTCCCTTTTTTCTCCAGTCTTATTATTGAAAACTCTTACTGCTTCTACTTCATCCTCTCCCAGGATTTCATCAGTTTCAGTATTCCATAAGATCTCAAGGTTGGAGGTGTTCATTACTCTTTGCTGCATTATATTTGAAGCCCTCAACTCATCCCTGCGAACAAACAAATAAACCTTAGAACACAGTTTAGCCAAATAGATAGCTTCTTCTGCTGCAGTGTCACCTCCACCTACCACCGCAACTTCTTGTCCCTTAAAGAAAAATCCGTCGCAAACGGCACAAGCTGACACACCTTTTCCATTCAGGCGTGTTTCTGATGGTATCCCCAACCATTTTGCTGAAGCACCGGTGCTAATGATTACTGAATTGGCAAGTATCTGGTGTTTATTGTCGATGGTGACCTTCAATGGATATGCTGAAAAATCCACGGAGGTCGCCAGTCCATATCGATTGTCTGTACCAAAGCGTTCAGCTTGTTTTTGAAAGTCCACCATCATTTCCGGGCCTATCACTCCTTCAGGATAGCCGGGATAATTCTCTACATCATTGGTAATGGTCAGTTGTCCGCCTGGTTGTCCTCCCTGGTACATCACAGGATTCAAACCAGCACGTGCAGCATATATAGCGGCTGTATAGCCAGCTGGCCCTGAGCCTAGTATCAGGACGTTCACTTCTTCAGGCATTAGGTTTTTATTAAGGTTCTCCAATAAACGCCTTAATTTAGCAATTATTTCATAAAAAAACCCCGCCGATGGCGGGGCTTCCTTGGTAATTTAGTAGAGTTTATCTCATCCAAGATATGGTTTTAGAGTTTTACTTCTTGAGGTATGGCGCAACCTTCTAATGGCTTTTTCTTTTATCTGTCTTACCCTTTCACGAGTTAAATTAAACTTTTCCCCAATTTCCTCTAAAGTCATGCTGTGCTCGCCATTTAGACCAAAATATAATTTGATCACATCCGCTTCTCTCTGGGTCAAAGTAGATAATGCCCTTTGAACCTCACGACGGAGGCTATCATTCATCAACTCATTATCCGGAGTTTGCTCACCATCATTTTCCAAGACATCCAGAAGACTATTTTCTTCGCCCTGTACGAACGGCGCATCCATAGAAACATGTCTTCCGGATATTTTCATGGTATCAACCACCTCGGAAGTAGTTACTTCTAAAACCTCTGCCAACTCATCTGGAGAAGGCTCACGTTCAAACTTTTGTTCCAGCTCAGAGAAGGTTTTTGAGATTTTATTTAAAGATCCAACTCTGTTTAGGGGTAATCGTACGATGCGGGATTGTTCTGCCAATGCCTGTAGGATGGATTGTCTTATCCACCATACGGCATATGAGATAAATTTAAAGCCTCTTGTTTCATCAAATCTTTGTGCTGCTTTGATCAGGCCAAGATTACCTTCGTTGATTAGGTCACCCAGGGATAGTCCCTGGTTTTGATATTGCTTGGCTACGGATACTACAAAGCGCAAATTGGCTTTTGTCAGTTTTTCCAGAGCCATTTGATCACCTTCCCGGATCTTTTGGGCAAGGGTAACTTCCTCATCGGGAGTAAGTAAGTCGACCTTCCCAATCTCTTGTAAGTATTTATCAAGAGACTGACTTTCCCGGTTGGTAATCTGCTTGCTAATCTTGAGTTGTCTCATTCAGAATACTTTAGTATAACCATGCTACAGACTAAAGTTCCTTAAAATAGATGACAATTCAATGTTTAACAGGCATCAATATCATAAAAGCTAATTGTCTGTCACAGGTTTTTTATGCGGATTTGGCAGCAAAACTTTACGTGATAAGCGAAATTTGCCGGATTTTCTATCTACATCTGTTAGTTTCACAGTCACTTCTTCCCCTACTTCCATTACTCCATCCATATTTTCAAGTCGCTCCCATTTGATCTCAGAAATATGGAGTAATCCATCCTTTCCAGGCATAAACTCGATAAATGCACCAAATGGCATAATGGACTTTACAATTCCTGTATAGGTCTCTCCTACTTCAGGAACTGCTACAATGGTTTTAATACGGCCTACTGCATCATCCATGGCCTCTTTATTTACTGCAAAAACGTTGACCCGGCCACCATCTTCTACTTCTTCGATAATTACTGTAGCGCCCGTTTCCTTTTGTATCTCTTGAACTACTTTACCACCTGGTCCGATCACCGCACCAATCATGTCCCTTTCAATCTTTATGGTAACACTTCTGGGAGCATGTGGTTTCAGGTCCTCCCTGGAGGTGCTTAAAGTCTTTTTCATTTCACCCAGGATATGCAGACGTCCTTTTTTGGCCTGGTCCAGTGCTGATTCCATAACATCATAGGACAGTCCATCCACTTTAATATCCATTTGACAAGCGCAAATTCCTTGTTCTGTACCAGTAACCTTAAAGTCCATATCTCCCAGATGGTCTTCATCTCCTAATATATCTGATAATATGGCGTATTTGCCGGTCTCCGGATCGGAAATCATACCCATAGCTATCCCTGATACCGGTGCTTTTATTTTGATCCCGGCATCCATAAGTCCAAGAGTAGCTGCGCATACCGTAGCCATAGAGCTCGAACCATTGGATTCCAATATATCTGACACCACCCTGATGGTATAAGGATTGTCCGCATCAGCCGGCAAAACTTTCTTTAACGAGCGAGCAGCGAGGTTTCCATGTCCTATTTCCCTTCGGGCCGGTCCTCTATTGGGTTTTACTTCTCCGGTGGAGAAACCGGGGAAATTATAATGCAGGATGAATTTTTTAAAACTTTTTTCCAGTGCATTATCAATCATCTGCTCATCCAGCTTAGTACCCAATGTCACAGTGGTTAGTGATTGCGTTTCACCCCTGGTAAAAATTGCAGAACCATGAGCGGATGGCAGATAGTCTACTTCGCTCCAAATAGGTCGTATTTCATCCAGCTCACGGCCATCAATACGGCTATTTTCATTAAGCACCAGGTTTCTACAGGCCTCTTTCTCAATTCCATGAAAATACTTCTTTACTAAATCCAGATTGATCTCATGTTCTTCTGGCAATGTTTCCAGATAGGACTCCTTAATGGCACCAAACTGGGCTTTTCTATCCGTTTTGGAGGCAATTTGTTTCAGAGCTACTTCATAATATTTATTATAGTATTGCTTGTGTAGCTGCTCTTTTAGTTCTTCATCCGAATCCTCGTGGTGGTACGTTCTTTTTTCAGTTTTACCCGCTTCTTCCATCAACTCAACCTGTGCCTGACACTGTGTCTTAATGGCTTGGTGTCCTTCTTTTATGGCGGCAATCATATCTGATTCTGTTACCTCACTCATCTCACCCTCAACCATCAAAATGTTGTCCAGGGTCCCAGCCACAATCATGTCAATATCAGCCTGTTCGCATTCATCAGAATTAGGGTTGATAATAAACTTTCCTTCTACCCGTGCCACTCTTACTTCAGAAATAGGCCCGTTAAATGGTATGTCTGATACCGCAAGGGCACTGGAAGCGGCCAAAGCTGCTAATGCATCTGGTTTGGCATTAGCATCCGCTGAAATCAGGGAAATCATTACCTGGGTATCCGCGTGATAATCATCCGGAAACATAGGCCTGATGGCACGATCCACTAATCGACAAGTTAATATCTCATGATCAGATAATCTGCCTTCCCTTTTTAAAAAACCTCCTGGTATCTTACCGGTAGCTGCAAACTTCTCCTGGTAATCTACAGACAGGGGTAAAAAATCAACACCTTCTTTTGCTTCTTCTCGTGCAACCACTGTTGCCAACAACATGGTATTACCCATTCGTACCATCGCAGATCCGTCCGCTTGACGAGCTAGTTTTCCTGTCTCAATGGTAATAACCCGGCCATCATTTAGAGTTATGGCCTTACTTATAATATTTAATGACATACTGTAAATCTTGTAATCAATTAATGTTAGGTATTCCGAGTTTCGGAACTCCACAATGTTAAGGAGGGATCAAAGAAACAGGGAACCCACAGAGAGTCCCCCAAATTAACTTACCTTCTTAATTTCAATTCCGCTATAATGGCGCGATAGCGCTCAATATCCCTGTGATAGAGATAATCCAGCAACCTGCGCCTTTTCCCAACCAGGCGTTTTAATCCTAATTCAGTAGAATAATCTTTCTTATTCTTTTTTAAGTGTTCTGTTAAGTGATCGATACGGTAGGTGAAAAGTGCGATCTGAGATTCCGGTGACCCCGTATCAGATTTAGCTTTTAACCGGCCATGATTTTCAAACAGCTCCTGCTTCTTTTCTTTTGATAAATACATGCTTAGTTAAAAATATTCATATACATTTTAAAATAAACGACAAAGCTAGCTATTGACATTCTTTTTACCAAAGAAAACAACTCATTTAGGTATAGATTTTTTACGGAACCTGGTTTTCAGCTTTTCGATGATAACAGAATAGAAATCAGACTCTAACAAACGGGCGTCATTCCTGGCTTGTCTAAGAAAAAAGAATCCAACCGGTAGCAGTATTAAACTATACCCCCAAATGCCTAAAAATGGGGTCACCAAGCCCTCTTCTGTCCATTTTTTCCCAGTTATACTCATCACGTAGTATAAGATGAAAAACAGGATAGATATAATGACGGGGACACCTAATCCTCCCTTTTTAATAATAGCACCCAGGGGGGCGCCGATTAAAAACATGACCAGGCAGGCAAATGCTTGAGCATATTTCTTGTTCACCTCAATTTTATATTTTGTGATCATCAATTCCTGGTTACGAAGACGACTTGTTTGGACGTTCAATTTGTTTTTAATGTTTCTGGTTTCGCTTAGAGCAAACCTCAGTCCCTGACCCTGATTACGCTTGTTTTGAAAAATACTATCGACGTTTATCTCTGAAACTGATAGGGTCTTCAGACTGCTTTGTACAGTTGGAGTCTTTGACTGGGGCTTAACTCTATTTACCTTGCTAAATGTTTTTCCAGGTTTGACTGTTTGAATCTTTTTGTCCTGAATGTTCGAAATCGTCTCCACCTGCTTCGAAAAAGATAATTTTTTATTTTTTTCTATTTGCGACAGCATTTCAATGGAGTCCTTCTTTAGCTCTTCACCTTCACCCTTATTGTACTGATCCCGATAATTAATACTATCTGCTTTTTGCTTTGCTCTTTGCACCGAATCCCTATACTGCTTCCGTACCACATATTCAGGAGGCATCTTAACCCGGTCCCGGAAATACCGCCCAAAATATCTTTGCGCATCATCAAAAACTGTCACCCTGGCATCCAGCAATCCCAAGCTCATAGAGTCCACATCTGCATTTAACTGATGTATATCTTTCATGTAATAGTGATTGGCCCAAAGTTCCTCCTTACTCTTCTTAAAATCGAATGAGGCCAGACTCAGTACCAGCTTACTGTGACTAAAATTATTTCGAATAAAATCCGAAATATCCCCTCCCGGTCTCCCGGATTTTGGTATTTCCTCATAACGATTACCATCATACAGTTCAAACATTAAGTATCTACTATTCAGGATTGAATACATACGTCCGCTGTCGGCAAATGTGACTATGTTGTTACCGGTCTTTCCAGTGTGATTGTATATTATTATATCTCCTAAGGTCACTCCATCCGAGTACTTCTTATTTACTTTTATGCTGAAGTCGGGAATGCCATTATAAAATGCACCTTCCTTAATGTCCAAAGATGGTTTTTGCTTCTTAATGTCATATAGCAAACTATAGGCCTTTAGATTTGCCTTGGTAACTACGTAGTTGTTGTTAAGAAAGGCCAATATGGTGATGATAACAGTAAGGATAAATGCCGGTCTCAGTGCCCTCAACAAAGAAACCCCTGCTCCTTTTATGGCGGTCAGCTCAGAAAATTCTCCTAAATTTCCGAACGCCATTAAACTCGAAAGTAGTACCGCTAAAGGCAATGCGGTTTGTGTGAGGTTAATGCTAAAGTAGAACAACAATTCAGAGAAAACCTTTAATCCCAGGTCTTTCCCTACAAATTCATCCATCTTGTTAAGCATCATTTGGGTCAAAAGGATGAACACCACTACAAACAAAGTGAGCACCAATGGTCCGATGAATGACCGCAAAATAAGTTTGTCCAACTTTTTCATTTAGCTGTCTTCACAACAAAAATTGACGGAATAAAATTAAAGATTTACGGGGTAAAAATTTAACTACCCTCCAACGATCTCCTTGAGATTAAAAATCATACTTTCCCAGAGGTCTTGTAACTCTTCTTCATCAGTGTTTTCGGTGTAATCCACTATCCGGATAAACACCGACTGCGTTAGTTCGTTCATTTCCAAACGCAATTCGAAGTAATTGGGATCTTCATCCCCGTCGTCAGTGGATTCAAATTTGACAAAAGAATTGGTACGATGCGCGGCGATGCGATACTTATGATCTTCTTCTTCCCAAATGAAATTATAGATGTTGTCTTCGTTGATATTTACATCATCCGCCAACCACTGGGCCAGCCCACTGGGAGAATATATGTATGGATAGAGCATTTTTTTGGAGGCATTTATTTCAAATTCTGTTTGAAACATATTCTTAGCCATACCAAAACAAGGGTTAGTTCCCTTTAAGATATACTAAAATTATTAAACGAACAACTAAATTTCTTTATTCAAAACAATGGATTTTAGGGACCATTATGCGTATTTTTGCCTTCAAATTTGGCGAGGTAGCTCAGATGGTTAGAGCGCAGGATTCATAACCCTGAGGTCGGGAGTTCAATTCTCCCTCTCGCTACCGACAGTCACGAGTTCCTGCCCTAAATTATTGTTATTTTTTGAAGGTTATATTCGTTTAGCATCTTACTGCTTATTTACAAAAAAATACCTTATCCTACAGGCGTGACCCTGACTCCGCAGGTCCTTTTCTTCACTGATCCGTATATTCAAAATATGTTCTTTGGTGGACAGGCCACTTGCCAGTGTGTAATACCAGGGTAAATGCAGGTTCATGCTCCAAGGAGTAAATAGATTTATTTTCTGCCAATTGTTTTTATCTATTTTGAATTCAATAATACCAGCATCCTGTCCAGCAGCAACCACTATTCCCACGGAATTCCCTTTAAATTTCTTTCTTATGATACTGTTAGGTGTTTGACTAATAAGCATTGGTACATTTACATAATTTGCACGTACACCCTTGCCATCCTTTGGATTCCATGAAAAATCAATTTTCCAGCCCTTGGTAAGCTTTACATTTAAGATGTCAATCAATGCACCTTTGTCATAACATAATGGATCAAGTTTATCGGGGAGTGAATGAGGGGATATTTTGTCATGACTGTAAATAGGATCTTCAAAGGCGTTATCAAGAAACCTGATCATCGAATTGGCATAAACCCCTTGTCCGAAAGGTGAAGGATGAAGATTCTTAAAATCATTTTCCCAGGAAAACTCCCCGTTGTCTATTCTTGCAGTAACTTCTTTTGCAAGGTTAATAGTGGGAATATTATAGTGATTGGCTACCATGTTGTGATTTTTTATAACCAGTGGTTCTCCACCCGCCCGGTAAACTTTTATTTTATCAGGGTCGACAAAATGCATCATCACCACATCAATGGCAGGATTCGATCTTCGCAGGTTCCTAATGATTCCTTCCATTGCCCTGACCTGTTCTTCCGAAGTTCTGCCGTTGGTTTCATCATTAACTGCTGCTTCTACAAACAACAAATCCACTTGGCCATGAGAAAGCACATCGCGTTCCAGCCTAAAAGCTGAAGGGGTAGTTCCCATTGATGGTATGCCAGCCGGAATGAATTCAAATTCAGTATTAATAAATCGTTTTTGAAAATAAACCATCAGGCTGTCACGCCACCCGCTGTTATAAGTGATCGAGCCCCCTAAAAAAGCTACCCGTCCATATTTATTTCGTTCAAATTGTATCCGGCTGTTCTGCAGCCCTCCACGCAATTGGTGATATGAAGATGCATCAAGAGGCAAATGCTGAAGCGTATGGTCAAAACCCTTCCAAAGCGTTTCTTCAGCGGTGTCATTCGAATTGCTGCTGTTGGTATCCTGTGCCTTTACTGTAATGAAACACCCCAAATACAATAGGAATCCTAACGAAATAATTTTGGTCATACTAATGATTTACTAGATTATACTGAAAGGTCAGATCGTCATAGTAGTCCTTATTCTATTCCCAGTTTATTCTGTATTTCTTCCAGTGAAACTGGCGTTGGTCCCAAACGGGCCCTTCACCATGCTCAATACCGTAATCAAAGACAGTTTGCACAACAAATTTTGTTTTCATTGATCAGCGAATCTTTGGAAATTCCGATTCATTGCTGCCATCTATCAACAAGCCAATACCACCATCAGTCCTAAAAGGTTGACCCGTGATATTAGCCGCATCATCACTGCATAAAAACGCAATCAGTGAAGCAACCTCTTCTGGTTTGGCTATACGTTTTAACAAATGCATGTTTATGGACTGGTCTCGTATGGCTTCCGGATCCGAAGACTGGTCTAAAGCCCATTGCAGCATTGGTGTGTCGATCGTACTGGGGCAAACCGCATTGCACCGGATGAAAGGTGCATAATCTACGGCAATACTCCTGGTGAGACCTAGTATTGCCGTTTTCGATGTAGCATACGGCGCAACATTTTTCTGACTCATAAAGGACTGTGCACTGCCAAGGTTCACAATTACTCCTTGCTTTTGCTTGATCATGGTTTGAATGGCATACTTGGCGCAGAGAAACTGTCCTGTTACATTCACGGACATTATTCTGTTCCACTCTTCCAATGGTGTCTTATGTACCGGAGTGTAACCGAGTATTGCGGCATTGTTTATTAAACAATCAATACGACCGAAATTTTCCAGAGCCACCTCAAAGGAGCCCTTTACCGATTGCTCATCACTCACATCACATCGATGAAATAATGTGCCTTTGCCCAATTCTTTTTCCAGACTCTTTCCACTATCTGTATCCACGTCAAGCATAAGAACATTTGCCCCTTCATTGCTGAAAAGCCTTGCCGTCTCAGCACCAACCCCGCCTCTTTTAGACGCTCCGGTAATTACTACTGATTTATTCAAAAATCGCTTCATGTTTTAATGTTTACCAATTGTAAAGAGTCCCGTCTTCCAATCTGTTGACCGGCAAATAGGCAGGACCGTACTCATATTGCTTTGCCTTTTTAAAATTGATATCCACACCTAATCCTGGTGTTTCCATCAGGTTAAAATACCCCCGGGAAAATGAATACCCAACCGTGAATACTTCCATTGTGGCATCAGAATAACCCATATACTCCTGTATGCCAAAATTGTTAATGGCCGTGCCAAAATGCAAACAAGCAGCAAGGTTGATGGGCGATAAATCTGATGGTCCATGGCAGCCTGTTTTCACATGATGCAGGGCGGCCAGTGATGCCACTTTGAGCATTGGTGTAATCCCTCCTCCATGGGCAATGGTCATCCGGATATAATCCACAAGTCCGTTTGATATAAGGTCCTGGCAATCATAAATGGTATTAAACACTTCGCCGATTGCAATCGGGGTAGTGGTATGTTGCCTCACAATCTTTAAGCTTTCCTGATTTTCAGCGGGAATCAAATCTTCCAACCAAAACAAATGATACGGCTCCAATTCTTTGCCTAACCGTGCCGCTTCGATCGGAGTAAGTCTATGATGTGAATCATGTAAAAGATGAACCTCCTCTCCAAATCTTTCTCGGACTTTGCTGAATAGACCAGGTATATAATTTAGGTATTTGTTGGTGTCCCATGTTTCTTCCACAGGTTTGTTTCCTTTGACAGCCGGTTCATATTGACCAGCTTCCCCGGACACTCCATATACTTTTTCTACTCCAGGTACCCCCGATTGAACCCTAACTGCCTTGTAGCCTTTTTCAAGTTTTTCTGCAACAGCTTCCATGGTTTCGGCAGTGTCTATGCCCTGGGCATGTGTATAGGCCAATAGCCGTTCACGACTCTTTCCTCCAAGCAATTTATAGACGGGAACACCCAGGGCTTTTCCTTTAATATCCCAAAGTGCCATGTCTATTGCACCAATTGCCGTCATATTCACAGCTCCCCTTCGCCAATAAACCCCTCGATATAAGTAATGCCAAATGTCTTCAGTATCGAAAGGATCCCGTTCAAGAATGCACGGAATAAGGTGGTCCCTCAGGTAGGACACTACCGATAGTTCACGACCATTCAAGGTGGCGTCACCAAGGCCATAGATACCTTTGTCAGTTTCTATTTTTATGGTTACATAGTTTCGGCCCGGCGAGCAAACAATTACATCAGCACTGGTTATTTTCATGGCTAGATTATTTATTTGTGGATTGAATTTTTCCATATTTTTCTTCCCAAATGTTTTCAATACTTTCCAATGTTTTTCCTTTTGTTTCAGGAATATATTGATTAGTAAAAAAGATAGTTATTCCTATAAAGAACATGAAAATAAAGTAAGGCAGAGACCCGTTCCAGAATCCTTCGGTGTTAACACTGCTGTCCACTATAATCGGAAAAGTCTGTGAAACGAGATAATTGCCTCCCCATTGCACAGCCACGGCGATTGACATTCCCACAGATCGAATGGAATTAGGAAACATCTCAGCCAAAACGACCCAAACTATAGGCCCCATGGACATGGCAAATGACCCTATAAATATCAGGATACCAATGAGGGAGGCGATACCCACTTTATTTAACATGATAGTAAGCCCTAACAGTGAAAATCCAACTATCATACCTATTGAACCGGATATCACCAATGGTTTTCTACCCCACCTATCCACTGTGACCATGGCCAATATGGTAAATCCGACATTTACCCCCGCCAAAAGGACTTGTTGTGCCAAAATATCTTTTTGTCCAAAACCAAGGGCTTTTTCAAAAATATCTGCACCATAGTACAGCACGGCATTGATACCGGTCAATTGCTGGAGCAAGGAAAACACGCAACCGACGAGTATAATGGGGAACACCCCTTTTTTCAGTATTTCTTTGAATGTAAAACCACTGTCCTGATGTATGGATTGTTTTATTTCCTGTATTTCCAAAATGGCATTTTCCTCCCCATGAATCTTTGTCAATACCTGTCTTGCTTCTTCTTCTTTTCCTTTAAGCAATAACCATCTTGGGCTCCTTGGCACAAAGAATAGCAGGCCAAAAAACACAACACATGGAATTAGTTCTGTCCAAAACATAACCCTCCATCCATGCTCAAGGTTGTAGGTTTCATCTTGGCTCCCGCCAATATAATAGGTCACAATAAATACTATGAAAAAACCAAGAACAATGGCCATTTGGTAGAGGGTTACCATTTTACCTCTAATTCGCGCCGGGGAAAGTTCAGCGATGTACATTGGAGCGTTCATAGATGCCATCCCTATACCCAAACCACCCACGATTCTAAAAAAAACCAACACGGGGATTGTCTCGGGTACAAAACCTGGAAGCCCAGATCCCCAGGCGGATATCGTAAACAACAATGATGATACCATCAAAGACCGCTTCCTACCGTACAATTTGCTGATGAGACCGGCCGCTAACGCACCAACAAAACAGCCAACCAAAGCACTACCAACAACCCATCCCTTCGTTGCAGCAGAAAGCTCAAAGTACTTACTGAAATAAAACTGCGTACCATTGATGACTCCTGTATCATACCCGAAAAGGAACCCTCCAAGGGCCGCTACTGCACTTATAAAATAAAGGATACCAAGACCATTTGATTTTTGCATAATATTAGTCTTTGAAATGTACCAAAATCAAGAATTAACTTTTATAGCTTGTGGGAAAACCGTCAATTGGAGCATAGTGCTGCCATAAGGAACAAGCTCAATATATTCACATGATTTACTCAAAACCATATTTTCAGGAAATGCAGGAGAATAAACTAGGTCATTCAACATTTATATGATCTATCCTTATTCTATTCCGAGTTTATCCTGTATTTCTTCCAGCGAAACTCCCTTGGTTTCGATCATCTTGGTCAGGACCCAAATCAGTTGGCCTACCATACAAACTGCATAAAAGGCAAAAGTCCAGCCTCCTGAATATTCGGCGACCAAAGGAAAAGTCCAGGAGATGGCAGCTGCCGCTATCCAATGGGTAGCAGACCCCAACGCTTGTCCACGGGCCCGCACCCTATTGGGAAATATCTCACTTAGATAAACCCAAATAACAGATCCCTGCCCAAAAGAATGGGCCGCAATGAAAAGAAAAACACTAAACAAAACCACCTGACTGCCGGTATCGGTAAAATCTGTACCATACTTAAAAAAGGCCCATGCGATTGCACTTAGACTAATGATATAACCAATTGAGCCCACGATCATCAGTTTTTTCCGGCCCACACGATCAATAAAGACCATGGCGGCTACCGTGAAAACAAATAATACACCACCAACTCCCATGGAATTCAAAAGTGCCGAGCTTTTCTCAAAACCTGCCATTTTAAAAATGTGAGGGGCATAGTACAACACCGCATTTATTCCGGAAAATTGATTAAACAACGCCAGCATTACTGCAAGACTAATGGGCACCCGGTATTTCTTAGTAAAGAATGGCTCCTTTACAGAATGATGATCCAGATCCAAAGAATTTTTAATAGCGGTAATTTCAAGATTGACATCACCAGAATCGGTGCCGCATTTATCCAATACCTCACGGGCCTCAGATTCTCTTCCTTGTGCCATTAACCATCGGGGGCTTAAAGTAGTGGTAAACAGGAAGACAAAAAACAATACTGCAGGAACGGCTTCCACACCAAACATCCATCTCCATTCCATTGAACCAAGATCCAGTCCGGCAATGATGTAATTGGACAGGAAAGCGATTAACATTCCGAACACTATGTTTAGTTGTGCCACCGCCACCAATCGCCCTCTATACTGAGCAGGTGAAACTTCAGCAATATACATAGGCGCCACTACGGAAGCTCCTCCTACACCCAAACCTCCGATAAATCGAAAGAAGAGAAAGCTATACCAGTCCCAGGCCAGCGCTGAGCCCAGTGCGGACACAAAATACAAAATCGCTAACACGAACAGTACCGATCGACGTCCGTATTTATCCGCCGGTTTACCGATAAAAAGCGCCCCCACAATGGTTCCGATTAGTGCGCTGGCCACAGTAAAACCCAATTGGGCCGATGACAGATCAAATGCACGTTGCAGCCAGTCAGTGGTACCGGAAATGACTGCTGTATCAAATCCAAATAACAATCCTCCCAGAGCGGCCACAATGGCTGATAATATCAGTGTTCGCTTCATTTTTTCTTTGTTAATAATTAGCCATTAATATGACCCTGTTTTATGGGTGTTCTGAGTAACGATTTACCTCTGAGAAACCAGTCAGTAGTAGAGTCAGCGCTACCCGCTGGTGGAATTAGCTGTCCTCTGTATTGTTCGGGGACCGGTGGTTTGGCCACTACTAAATTCAAAGGAACGGCAGAGTTTTCATTTACCACTGCCCATTGCTTATTGTCAGCATGCAGGTTACTCCAACAGTGGTCACAGGGCTGAAAATCAGTCCTTGCTACAAAAAGTTTTTCTCCCTTTTCCAAAAAGACCGGCGTTAGACCCTCAGTTTCACCTGAAAGGTCATTGGGTATTCGGAATTCTGAAACATATTTTTCTCCCTTCTGTTTGGCTTTCTTCAGGTACTCACGACTTTTGTTTACCGGGTGGTTAAATGCTTCAGGATCTATGAAAATACATAATTTGCTCTCTGAGGTATCGCTCAGCATGGTGAAATCTTCAAATTTAGCGGGGATCATTTCGATGTAACCCTTTTCTTTCCACAGACTTTCATAACTACGACCCTCATCACATATCATCACGTAGGTCCATTCTGTATTCCAGCTATGGTTGGGTGGAGCAAAACCATTAACCACTTGTTTGGCATCTATGGTACCGGAGGGAACGTCCTTCGATCCCGAATACACTTGTGGATCAAAAACGAAGACATTGTTGTGTGAATGCCGGGGTAAAAATGGGGTAACCAGTCCTTTGTTGCACACCGCATCGTTAATACCAATATAGATAGCTAACACGGTTTCAGGCACTTGAGGCAACAGATGTGCCAGTTCCAAAACTTCCATACTTCCATCCCATCATTCCCTGAAAAATACAGCGGACATTTACTCATTTGCCGGTATGCGTTCTCCAGAAATTTGAGGTAGTCCTGTTTATCCAAACCGCTATTTTCGGGCACATTGCATTTATGTTCAAGTAAGGCCGAGTTCATATTTTGTTATTTCCAGGCATCAATTAGCAAAAAATTCCTAGCAACTCACTTGTTCCCAACTGCATTTAAATTTTGTATGGAAAATTTAAACAATTACTCATATTCGGTTTAATCTTTGAAGTCGTGGTATTTTATTAACACTCAAATTACCTAATACCCCAATGAATGTGGAAGTACCTTGTTAAAGTCCTGTTTATACCGTTGGATCAGGGCATCGATGTCATTTTCTACAATATATATTTTACCTTTTATATTTTTTGTTTCCCCGGGTACCAGGCCTCCTATGCGAAAATCAGAATGAAGGCATACGATAACCCCCTGAAACAATTCCTGCCAGGGTTCCCAGGCGGTAGCCAATATCAACTGGTTGTCCTCACTAAAGCATCCAATTAATCCATTGTCAGGCACAATTGGACTTAGCGGTCTGGGATTTACATCATCCGGATCTACGTTAACTGGTCTCCATACCTGCCCGGGCGTATAGCGGGCTTCCATGGCCCACTGCGGTAGATCAGGCATCATGGCAAGCTGATCATCGATGATCAGGAAAGATTTTTGAACATAGTCATCCTGACCCAGACCGGTAAAGCCATCAACCCGAATGCAGGGCTGGGCCCAGTGGGCCTCAGATGCTTTCTCAGTGGGGTTAGAAATGGTCACATCGAATATTATCTCATCATTTTTTACAGATATGATGTGGTGCGCCACCATACCATCATCGAGGTAGTTTTCCAGGATAATTTCTTTAGGCGAAGCAGATATTAACTTCGATTGATGTCCGATTACTGTTTCCTCCCAAGCTGTTTCATGAGAGCCGTTGCGACAAAAGGCCTCGATATACCACACCTGCACAGAATCACCCGGCAGGTGATCACCATGGATAGTAAGAATTTCATCACTCCAACTAATGGATAATTGAGGCACTTTATTGCATGCCAGAAAGGAACAGATAACAAACATCAAAAATACTTTGTGGGTAATCGTTTTCATTCTATTCTACATCATTTTTATTGGTTGCCACTTCATACATTCTGGCCATGGCGATCCCCTGGTCTATACCACTTTCCCATTTTTTAATAAGGATATCATTATAAAAGAAACCTTCACTTTCTGCTTTTCTGATGTAGATCAGCAACATAACCAAGCATCGGCTGCCATGCTTTCTTTCCTAATTGGGCGGCTTCTTTGTTGAGTGACTCCCAGCTGTCATTTTGGGTTTGCTCCGCTCCTATCTGATCTTTAGGCGCAGGGTTGCATGAAATTGCAAATATCAGCAAACATATGAATGCAGCTGATAATTTTTGCGGAAAAAATTTTAATCGTGATTTAATGGTCAAATTTAAGATTTATATTGGTTATTCATTAATTCGTATTTTGCCTTTAAAATAGTAAGAGCCTCAACATGTATAGAATAATAAAATTTCAATTATTGGTCACATTTATTTTTGTGACAGGCTGTAAAAACGAAACTACGCTTTTCCCATCGGAATTGGTCGATTTTATTCCTATTGAACAGAACCCTGTTTTTAAGGGGACAGGTTCAGATACATGGGATAAAAATATCCGTGAACGGGGCTATATTTTGAAAGAAGATGATAGCTATAAAATGTGGTACACAGGATTTGATGGCAGTGAAAATCCCACAATGCACCTTGGTTATGCTACTTCCAAGGATGGTCTTCAATGGACCAGATATGCTGGAAATCCAATATTTGATCAGTATTGGACTGAAGATGTACAGGTTGTAAAATATGATGGCAGCTATTTTATGGTTGCTGAAGGAGTGAATGACATTGCTCATATGCTTTCATCTGATGATGGAGTTCACTGGCAGCGCCTTGGTGATTTGGATATACGCAAAGTAAATGGCCAACCTATCGACCCCGGGGCCTACGGCACGCCAACGTTATGGATTGAAGACGATAATTGGTACTTATTATATGAACGGGGAGACATGGGTATCTGGCTGGCAGTTTCTACCGACCATAAAGTTTGGACTAATGTTCAGGATGATCCTGTCATCGAGTTAGGTCCCGGCAAGTACGACGCCAAAGGAGTTGCAATAAATCAAATCATCAAATACCAGGGCAGATACTATGGATATTACCACGGTACTCCGGATGAAGACTGGTCTACCTGGAATTCCAATGTAGCGGTATCTGATGATTTAATCCATTGGACCAAATATGATAAAAACCCGATTATGACTACCGTTGGTGATGACACTAATATTTCCAGTCCTATTCTGGTACATGATGGGAAGCAATACCGGCTTTACACCATGCATAAATATGTAAGGGCTTATTATCCCAAGCCAGTAAATTAAATCAGGTTTATAGAACCAATAGGATAATTGTCCCCTATTTTAGGCTGAATATTTGAGATTTAATTATTCCCTTTACATTGGTGATACGACATTTAAATATCATACTATGAAGAATCTTATGGTTTTTCTTTTCATAATTACCTTTAACGCCCAAGCTCAGGATGACGTTAATCTATTCAATTACTGGAAGTACTATTCTGATGCTGAAAATTCCTTGTACAAATATTTTTGT
>QIEB01000078.1 GCA_003229495.1 Flammeovirgaceae bacterium | reverse complement strand
CCTTCCAGGATAGATTCCGGTGAAGCAAGGCTAATAGTAACCTTGGTGAAGTCATTGTTGAACTTTTTGCTTTTTCTAAATGCCATAATTAAATGATCGATAATTTATAAGATCAGAGGTTGTATTATTACTCCAAAGTAATTTCCAGAGCAAGTCCTCGTAATTCATGTATTAATACATTGAAGGACTCCGGTATATTGGGCTTGGCCATGTTTTCGCCTTTCACGATGCACTCATATGCTTTGGCCCGGCCGATCACATCATCGGATTTTATAGTTAGGATTTCCTGCAAGATATGGGAGGCCCCGAAGGCTTCTAATGCCCAAACTTCCATTTCTCCGAATCGTTGTCCACCAAATTGAGCCTTTCCACCAAGTGGCTGCTGAGTAATAAGCGAGTAAGGCCCAATAGATCGTGCGTGCATCTTATCATCTACCAGGTGACCTAGCTTCAACATATAGATCACTCCAACAGTCACCGGCTGGTCAAACCTATCACCAGATAATCCGTCATAAAGATAGGTACGACCGAATTTAGGTAGACCTGCTTCTTTCAATTCATCTGACACCTGCTCCATGGTCGCTCCATCAAAGATCGGTGTAGCATATTTTTTGTTCAGTTTTATGCCTGCCCAGCCCAACACAGTTTCGTAGATTTGACCAAGGTTCATCCTGGAAGGTACGCCCAGAGGATTTAGCACAATATCCACCGGAGTTCCGTCTTCAAGAAAGGGCATGTCTTCGCCTCTTACAATTTTCGCGACTACACCTTTGTTCCCGTGTCTTCCGGCCATTTTATCTCCTACCTTTAATTTCCGTTTTTTAGCCACGTAAACCTTAGCAAGCTTAACGATTCCGGCAGGTAGTTCATCCCCAACTTCCAGGGTAAAACGTTCTCTTTTAAAGATTCCAGAGATATCGTTACGCTTTTTGTGATAGTTTTTAACCAAGTCCAGCATCAGATCACAGGTTTTCTGGTCGGAAACCCAATTATCCAAAATCAGGTCAGAAATCAAATTCACCTCTTCCGGAACATTATAAGTGCTCTCGTCTTTGTATATATTTTTATCTGGAAAAATGTTAGCCTCGATATTATTATGGTTAAACTTTGTCCCTTTCTCAATAATTACATCACCGAATTTATGCTTAACACTTTGAGAGGGCTCGCCATCAAGAAGTTTGACCATTTTTTCGATCATTTGATCCCGCAACGCCAATAATTCCTTGCCGTATTTACTTTTTAGCACCACAACCTCTTTCTTGGCTTTGGCTCTCAGGTCCTTATCTTTCTTCGGTCTGGAAAACAGTTTGGTATCAATTACTACCCCTCTCAACGACGGACTGGCCTTTAGGCTGGCGTCTTTCACATCTCCTGCCTTATCACCAAAGATTGCTCGCAGAAGTTTTTCCTCAGGCGTAGGATCTGTCTCTCCTTTTGGGGTTATCTTACCAATAAGAATATCTCCTTCTTTCACATCTGCACCCACTCGGATAATACCATCTTCATCCAGGTTTTTAACCGCTTCTTCGCTCACATTAGGAATTTCAGAAGTCAATTCCTCTTCACCTCTTTTGGTGTCCCTTACCTCAAGCTCAAACTCTTCAATGTGGATGGATGTAAAAATATCATCGCGAACTACTCTCTCAGAAATAACAATGGCGTCTTCGAAGTTATAGCCCTGCCATGGCATAAACGCCACTTTAAGATTCCTTCCCAGAGCTAATTCACCCCGTTGAGTAGCGTAACCTTCACATAATGGTTGGCCTTTCGCAACTTTATCACCCTTAATTACAATAGGTTTCAAGTTAATGCAGGTGTCTTGATTGGTTCTGCGGAACTTAACCAATTTATAGATCACCAGTTCCTCATTAAAATTCACCAGTTGTTCATCTTTATTCAAATTGTATTTGACCACAATCTGGGTGGCATCAACGAAATCTACCACTCCATCTCCTTCTGCCCGGATCAAAGATCTTGAATCAAGCGCAACACGCCCTTCCAAACCGGTCCCTACCACAGGAGATTCCGGCTTCATCAACGGAACCGCCTGTCGTTGCATATTAGAACCCATCAAGGCCCT
The DNA here is from genome assembly GCA_003229495.1 of Flammeovirgaceae bacterium. Taxonomy (GTDB): domain Bacteria; phylum Bacteroidota; class Bacteroidia; order Cytophagales; family Cyclobacteriaceae; genus SZUA-3. The sequence continues at coordinate 14,092 of QIEB01000078.1, read as the reverse complement.
GTTAGCATCATCATGCTCCAGGAAAGGAATTAATGAGGCTGCAACAGAAACAATTTGATTTGGAGCGATGTCCATGTAACTTACCTGTGATGGTTCTACTACCGGGAAATCCCCCTCGAACCTCGCTTTCACCCGATCATTTATGTACTTTCCAGTATCAGTTATGGGGGCATTTGCCTGGGCAATATTGTGTGAGTCCTCTTCTTCAGCCGTTAGATAGATTACATTGCCTTTCATGGCAACTTTACCCTTAACCACCTTACGATATGGAGTTTCAATAAAGCCCATATTGTTGACTTTGGCATGAACACACAAAGAAGATATCAATCCAATATTGGGTCCTTCCGGAGTTTCAATAGTACAAAGTCTACCGTAGTGGGTATAGTGTACATCCCTTACCTCGAATCCGGCCCTTTCCCTGGAAAGTCCTCCGGGCCCTAAAGCAGACATCCGTCGTTTGTGGGTTATTTCGGCCAGTGGGTTGGTCTGATCCATAAATTGAGACAACTGATTGGTCCCAAAGAATGAGTTGATTACTGAAGAAAGTGTCCTTGCATTGATCAAATCAACCGGTTTGAAGTCTTCATTATCCCGAACATTCATACGCTCTTTGATAGTACGTGCCATTCGGGCAAGTCCCACGCCAAATTGGGTGTAAAGCTGCTCTCCAACAGTACGAACCCTGCGATTGCTCAAATGGTCTATATCATCAACCAGTGCTTTAGCATTGATCAACCCGATCAGGTATTTAACGATGTTAATGATATCCTCGGTAGTCAAAACCCTGATATCAGCATCTATATCTAGTCCCAGTTTTTTATTGATGCGGTACCGGCCCACTTCACCCAGGTCATAACGTTTATCGCTGAAAAACAAACTCTGAATAATATCCCGGGCAGTCTGCTCATCCGGCGCCTCGGTATTTCTAAGCTGACGATAAATTTGTTCTACCGCTTCCTTCTCAGAGTTTGAATTGTCCTTTTGAAGTGTATTATAAATAATGGTGTAATCAGCAACATTTACATCCTCACGATGTAGAATTATGGATTTACTGCCCGACTCCAAAATGGTCTCCAGGTCTTCCTCTTGTATTACAGAATCTCTTTCAAGTACCACCTCATTTCTATCAATAGAAACAACCTCTCCAGTATCTTCATCCACGAAATCTTCTGTCCATGTCCTAAGTACCCTGGCGGCTAGTTTTCTTCCGATGATCTTTTTCAGGGCCTTCTTATTGCCCTCAACTTCCTCTGACAAGCCAAACAGATCGAGAATATTTTTGTCGGTCCCATAGCCAATGGCCCTCAGCAGGGTTGTGACTGGAAACTTCTTTTTACGGTCAATATAGGCATACATGACGTTGTTAACATCAGTAGCGAATTCAATCCAGGAACCTTTGAAGGGTATGATCCTGGCTGAATACAACTTGGTTCCATTGGTATGTTTGCTTTGTGCAAAAAACACACCCGGCGACCTATGTAATTGGGAAACAATCACCCTTTCTGCACCATTGATAACAAAGGACCCTTTCTCTGTCATGTAAGGAATATTTCCCAGAAATACTTCCTGCTCCATGGTCTCAAAATCCTCATTGTCCTCATCGTTGCACGACAGTCTCAATTTGGCTTTTAAAGGAACTGAGTTGGTAAGCCCACGATCTATACATTCGTCAACCGAGTACTTTGGTGGATCGATCATATAATCAATGAATTCCAGAACAAAGTTTTCCCGGCTATCGGAAATGGGGAAATTTTCAGCAAATACTTTAAAAAGACCCTCCTGCATACGTTTTTCAGCAGGAGTTTCTAACTGGAAGAAGTCCTTAAAAGATCTTAATTGAACATCGAGAAAATCGGGGTAATCAATAACGGATTTGATAGAAGAAAAATTAATTCTATCTACTTGATTTGTTTTAGCCAAGGCTTGTATAATTTAGAGTAATAGTGTCTTTCTTAAAAACGGCATCAATGATACCTATCAACCACCTTAATATGTAGGTAGAAACAGGAAAAGACCTGACGGTCAATGCCAGGCCTAACAGTAGTTCGTTCTGCGTGGGGCAGCGTAAATAACAATTCCTTATTTCAATTCTACTTCCGCACCAGCTTCTTCAAGCTGTTTCTTGAGTGCCTCGGCTTCATCTTTGCCAACGCCTTCTTTTACTTCCTTAGGTGCACTGTCTACCAATTCCTTGGCTTCTTTAAGACCTAATCCAGTCAGCTCCTTTACTAATTTTACTACTGCCAGTTTAGATCCGCCGGGTGCAGTTAGTACCACATCGAATGAAGATTTTTCTTCTGCACCTTCTGCACCTTCGCCGTCTCCACCACCTGCTACCATTACAGGGGCGGCGGCGGCGGGCTCAATGCCATGGGTTTCTTTTAAATAGTCCGCCAACTCTTGAACTTCCTTTACACTCAACTCTACAAGTTGGTCTCCTAACGCTTTGATATCTGCCATTTCTATATAACTTTTAAAATTCTAATACTTAACAATAAACTACTTATTAACCCTCACGCTGGGAGAGGGCTTTTACCAGACCAGCCAAAGTATGTTGGCTGCCTTGAAGGGCAGATACAACATTCTTAACAGGTGACTGAAGTATACTGATCACCTCACCTATAAGTTCAACCTTAGATCTAAGCTTACTTAAAGCGGTGAGATTTTCTTCGCCAATAAAGAGATCAGAATTGATGGAAGCACCCTTTAATAGCGGCAATAAATCCTCAGACTTCGCTGATTTTCTAAATTCCTTGATAATATTGGCCGGAGAATTACTGCTTTCATTTGAAAACAGGATTCCTGAAAAACCCTTTAACACACTTTCACCAAAAGATGTATAGTCCGTGTCAAGTTTTTCCAGGGCTTTTTTAATCAAAGTATTTTTGTATACCTTATATTCTACCTTTTTCTTAAAGCAAAGCCGTCGAAAATTGTTTACACGCTCAACGTTCAGACCTTGGGGGTCTGTAATATAAAAATTATTTGTGTTCGAAAACTTTTGATAAAGTTCTTCAACAATAGATTCTTTTTCTGCTCTAGTCATAATTAAATACCTTCTATAGAGTTTTTGTCAATAGCTATGCCAGCGCTCATAGTACTGGACATGCTTATGCTCTTGAAGTAAGTACCCTTGGCCGATGACGGCTTTAAACGTGAAATAGTCAGAACCACTTCCAGGGCGTTCTCCCTGATCATATTTGCATCAAAAGACGCTTTTCCAATACTGGTATTTATTATACCTGCTTTATCTACTTTAAAATCAATTTTTCCAGCCTTTACCTCAGTAACTGCTTTTGCTACGTCGGCAGTCACCGTTCCAGATTTTGGATTTGGCATCATTCCACGAGGTCCTAATATCCGTCCAAGTTTCCCGACTTTAGCCATTACAGTAGGCATGGTAATGATCACGTCAATATCAGTCCAACCTTTTTCTATTTTAGAAATATATTCATCAAGGCCTACATAGTCAGCGCCCGCTCCCTTGGCTTCTTCTTCCTTATCAGGAGTACACAGAACCAAAACCTTCACTTGTTTACCGCTTCCATGAGGTAAGGTCACAACGCCCCGCACCATTTGGTCAGACTTTCGGGGATCCACCCCCAAACGCACGCTTAGATCAATTGAAGCGTCAAATTTGGTAAAGGTTATATCTTTTACTAAGGAACTTGCATCTTCAATGGTGTACTCCTTATTTGGCTCAATTTTTTCCTGTATTGCTTTTTGATTTTTAGTCAACTTCGCCATGTTGAATTCTTTTTAATTGTTCCAGGGAGCTTTTCCCTTTACTCTGATCCCCATACTTCGAGCGGTTCCTGCCACCATTTTCATTGCTGACTCCACGGTAAACGCGTTGAGATCAGGCATTTTCGTTTCCGCAATTTCCTTTACTTGGTCCCAAGTGACCGAACCTACCTTTTCACGATTGGGCTCCGGGGAAGCTTTCTTTAATCTAGCGGCATTCATTAGTAATACCGGTGCCGGTGGTGTTTTTACCACGAAGTCAAAAGACTTGTCAGCATACATGGTGATCAAAACTGGCAACAATGTTCCAGCTTTGTCCTGTGTACGGGCATTAAACTGCTTACAGAATTCCATAATATTCAATCCCTTACTACCTAAAGCCGGACCCACAGGAGGTGAAGGATTAGCCGCTCCTCCTCTGATCTGAAGTTTAAGAAATCCGCTTATTTGTTTGGCCATTTCTAGTCTAATTTTTCAACTTGCATGTAATTCAATTCTACCGGGGTGTTTCTTCCAAATATCTTCACCATCACATTCAACTTCTTACGCTCCTCGAACACTTCTTCCACATTCCCGGTAAATCCACTAAAAGGTCCATCCATCACCTTCACGGACTCTCCAACAATAAAAGGGGTAACCAATGTTTCTTCGAACTCATCAAGCTCATCAACCTTGCCGAGTATCCTATTGATCTCAGTTTGTCTTAAGGGCACCGGTGTCTTAGACGTCCCACCTTCGCTAGAACCCAGAAAACCAATAACTCCGGGAATACTTTTTACTAAATGGTGAGCCTCGCCATGGGTAAGATCTGCTGATACCAGCACGTATCCAGGAAAGAAATTTCGCTCTCTCATCCGCTTTTTCCCATTTCTCATCTCGTAAACCTTTTCTGAGGGGATAAGCACCTGTGGGATAAAATCTTCCAGTTTTTGTCTTGCGATCTCATTTTCAAGGTAGATTTTTACCTTTCTTTCCTTACCACTGACCACCCGGACCACATACCACTTTGCCTCACTCATTTTTGTTTCGTCTGACATTGACCCCACTTATAAAGCTTGATAGAACCACTCCAGGCTGTTCTTAAAGGCCGTATCAATTAACCCTATAATTACTGCAAAGATCAACGAGGCCACTAATACCAGCATTGAGCTGTTCTGAAGTGATTTGTATGAAGGCCAAGTCACCTTGTTCTTCATTTCCTCGACGGATTCTAATATATATGTACTAAGTTTTTGCATAGGTCTGAACGGCATTTTATTGCACGGGTGGAGAGACTCGAACTCCCAGCCAATGGTTTTGGAGACCACTACTCTACCAATTGAGCTACACCCGTAACTTCATCCAACCATTAAAAATGGGTGTGCAAAGTTACGAATTAAATGTAAGTATACAAACGTGTTTTTATTAAAATAGAAACACGTTTACTTGTTCTTTGCAACCTCTAGTCTAAGATTTCAGTTACCTGACCAGCACCTACGGTTCTACCTCCTTCACGGATGGCAAAACGCAGTCCTTTTTCCATGGCTACTTTATTGATTAATTGCACATCGATAGTAACGTTGTCTCCAGGCATTACCATCTCAACGCCATCAGGCAAAGTGATTTCACCAGTCACATCAGTAGTTCTCAAATAGAACTGTGGGCGATATCTGTTGAAAAATGGTGTATGTCTTCCACCCTCTTCCTTGCTCAGCACATAAACTTCTGCATTGAAATGCACATGAGGAGTAACAGAGCGAGGCTTACAGATAACCATTCCCCGGCGGATATCAGTTTTTTCAATACCCCGCAGCAACAACCCTACATTATCTCCTGCTTCTCCACGATCGAGTATTTTTCGGAACATTTCCACACCTGTAACGGTGGATTTCAGGTTTTCTGCCCCCATGCCCAAAATGTCTACCGGCTCACCGGAGTTGATTATACCCCTTTCGATCCTACCGGTGGCCACAGTACCGCGACCGGTGATTGAGAAGACATCTTCAACAGGCATCAGGAAGTCTTTATCGATCAATCGCTTTGGAATAGGAATGAAGCTATCAACTGCCTCCATCAATTCGTTAATTTTCTCAACCCACTCGGCTTCACCATTCAATCCACCCAAAGCAGATCCCTGGATCACAGGAATATTGTCACCATCAAATTCATAAAAGCTAAGCAGTTCCCTTATTTCCATTTCTACCAGCTCCAGTAACTCAGGATCGTCTACTAAGTCTACTTTGTTCATAAAGACCACTAATTCAGGCACACCTACCTGGCGTGCCAATAAGATATGCTCGCGTGTTTGAGGCATTGGGCCGTCCGTGGCAGCAACCACCAGAATAGCGCCATCCATTTGTGCCGCCCCGGTTACCATATTCTTTACATAATCGGCGTGACCCGGACAGTCAACGTGTGCGTAGTGTCTGTTTTCAGTTTGATATTCAACGTGTGCAGTGTTGATGGTAATACCCCTTTCTTTTTCCTCAGGAGCATTGTCTATGGAAGAAAAATCTCTTTGTTCTGCCAAACCCTTTGCTGAAAGTACTTTGGTAATGGCAGCGGTTAATGTTGTTTTACCGTGGTCTACGTGACCTATCGTGCCGATATTAACGTGTGGTTTGGAACGGTCAAAGGTTTCTTTAGCCATGTCTGAAAATCCTCAAATTTAGTTTAATATTAAGTTTACGTCTATATAGTTTCTTGTTCAAATAAAACCGTACTTCGATGAGCCAACGACGGGATTTGAACCCGTGACCTCTTCCTTACCAAGGAAGCGCTCTACCCCTGAGCTACGTCGGCCTCAAACTTCCGGTTTGAATCCGGATATTATGAGCGGGAGACGAGGTTCGAACCCGCGACCTACAGCTTGGAAGGCTGTCGCTCTACCAACTGAGCTACTCCCGCATATTGAGTGCGAGGGTGTGTAATGAGTGTGAGTGTGTCTTGACACTCTAAACCTCAACTCTAAACCCCAACTCTAAACCCAAACTCAAACCCCAACTCAATGTGGGGAGAGCAGGATTCGAACCTACGAAGGCTGTGCCAACAGATTTACAGTCTGTCCTCGTTGACCGCTTGAGTATCTCCCCTTAACACAGCTTTATTTATGAACGTATCTTTCAAAATGCCACATGGCAATTTTAAAAGGAATGCAAAATTATACACTTTTTAATTATATTCAAACTTTTCCGAGAAAAGATGAGGGTCCATTTTGACCTCTGAAAAATCCGGCAAATTTTTTTATAAACTTCCGTCAATCCTAAGGGATTTGGGCGTAAACCTCCAGAAGCCTGGGGTCCTTCTCTGACTCCTTAACCGTGCGCTTCATTTCCGGTACTCCTTCAACTCCCTCCAATAGACTTAGCGCCTGAAACGCGGAGAATCGTACATAATAGGTAGAGTGGTTTATTCCAAGGTCTTCCAGGTATCTGGCACCTCTGACCTGTTCTTTGGGGGGGGCGCTCACCAGGTATTGTCCAAAATAATTGACCAGATAATACATCAATTCTCCTTTGGCATTTTCAAGCCGGCTCTGGTACCATGAATATTTGCCCGGAACATGATCCAATGCATAAAAATCTGCTAATGGAATTACCAGCTGGATGTTGTTTTCATTTTCGAATTGTTGCGCTATTTCATTTCTCTCAGGATGATCGATCTGCAAGTATGCCGTTAGGCCTGCACCGGCAACAGCATAAGATGAATCTTTTATAGCTTCTAAATAAATTGGCAGGTACACTTCATCATTGGGGAAAGAGGACAAGGTGGTGATAGCGTCCGCCCGAACCAAAGATTTAGGGTCACTCTTTGCCATGGCATACAGTCTCGATACCAGTTCCTCGGGATGATCTCCAGGATAATCTTCAAATAGGTTTACCGAAAGTTGTCTTATGGCCCAAAATGGATCTTCAAGTGCCTCTGTGAATAACCCGACTACTTCACTACCTACCGAATCGTTCAGTAATTTCTCCAAGGCCTTGAATCGGGTGAGTGCATGAGTTCCAACCCTATATTGGTGCATCAATTCTTGCACATCTTGGTGATAATCTAAATCCAACAATAAGTTATTTTCTTTATCAATAATTACCAGATCCGGTTCACTGTCCATTTGGAATTTAAAGCTTTGAAGTTGTTGTTCCAAAACGATAGAATGAGATTCATTTTGCTGATCGTGCCAAAACTCGATTTCAAGGGGAAGCCGAAATATGGGTGCGAAATCAAGGTCCTGAACTTGGGTTATCTCAATAGAAAGTGTGTCATTTTCGAAAACTTTTTCCAGGTGCAGCTCTGGATGTCCTGAGTCCAAAAACCACTGATTAAAGAACCAGTTCAAATCTTCACCACTGACTTTCTCCGCCACCAAACGCAGATGGTGTACCTCGACTGGTTGATTGGCATAAGTAGTAAGATATTCATTCAAAGTACTAAAAAAGGCATCATCTCCCAGGTAATGGCGCAGCATATGTAGAACCCGGCTACCTTTTGCATATGAATGACTATCAAACATATCTTCTTTGTCATGGTAGTAAAACCGGATTAGATCTACCCTTTTTTCCCTGGCCTCTCCCAGATAGTTAAGTTGTTCTTCATATCCGAGGTATTCCGCCTCATCTCTACCCAATAAATGCTCGGCCCATAAATACTCGGCATAGGTAGCGAAGGCTTCATTGAGTGTAAGGTTAGACCACGATTCACTGGTGACCAAATCCCCGAACCAATGATGGAAAAGCTCGTGGGCAATGATGCCGTCCCAGTCGTCATCAATTAAAAATCTTGAGTCTACCTGAAGATCTTCCATGAACATTGAAGCAGTGGTATTTTCCATTGCACCTGACACATAATCCCTAACCACCACTTGTGAATATTTTGACCATGGATAAGGATACTTGAGTAACTCTGAAAAGTAGGTCATCATTTGCGGAGTTCTACCAAAGATCAATTTGGCGTAGGGTTGGTATTCCGGTTCTACATAATAGGACACTTCCTTTCCCTCCCACTGGTCTTTAACCACTGCGAATTCACCTACAGCCATCATGAACAGATAAGGAGCATGTGGCTGACTCATTCTCCAGTAATCTGTACGGGTACTGTCCTCATTTCCCTGAGAGTAAACCAGTCTCCCGTTGGAAAGAGTGGTAAAACGATCTTCCACAGTCATGTAGATTTCCTGGGTAGTTCTTTGATTGGGACTATCAATGGTAGGAAACCAACATGAACTGGCTTCCGTTTCTCCCTGAGTCCAGATTTGTTGAGGTTTGTTTTTCACTTCACCCAAAGGGTTTATAAAATAAAGACCTTTATCAGAAGTTATGGACTCACTCCCGCCGGTTTCTAGTTCATTAGGCTTGGCTGTATAATCAATTTCAACAAAGTAGGACTCATCTCTGAGATAGGTCCGATTTAATGAAATTATCAGTTTCTTCTGGTTATATTGGTATTTTAGTGATTCCTTACTGCCTCCTTCTACTAACTGTACAGAATGAATGTCGAATCCTTTGGCGTCCAGTACCAAAATATCTTGTGGATAAAAGTATGGTCTCAGTTCCAGGGTTGCCTTTCCCAAAAGATATTGCTTTTCCCAGTCAAATCGCACCTCCAACCGGGTATGAATCAGGTCGTGCAGTTTAGTATACTCAGCTCTATAAGGTCCGGGCTGGACCGCCTTCGTTTCGACAGGCGTAGATAACGATAGTGAATGCTGGTTATTAATTTGAGTAGTGTCTACTACGGATAGTCTTTCTGCTGTTGGTTGAGTAGACACACAAGAAGTTATACTTGTAGAAATTATGGTTAGCCACCATAGTTGGCAACTACGTAGGTAAGGATTAATCAGCATGAAATTCAGTAAAAATTGGTATTTACCTTCAAAGTTACTATTTATAACCTGAATTTCATTTGACTTTGGCATTCACAAAACTAAGCCAATGTATAAAGTAAGTATCAACGGGACCTCACACATTATTGACTTTAAAAGTGACGGCATTTGCGTCGATAATAAATTATTAGCATGGGATATGGCAGAGGTGAGTGATTATCTATACCATTTAATAACAGAATCTAACTCGTTTGTGATAGAGATCATAGCAATGGATGCGCCCACGAAGCATATTAAGCTTAAGGTAAATGGTGTATTATTTGATATTGATGTCCAGGACAAATACGATCTGCTGTTAGAAAAACTGGGTATGCAACAATCTGACCACAGCAACCATAATGAAGTCAAGGCTCCGATGCCTGGCATGATTCTGGATATCTTAGTAAAAGAAGGTCAACTGGTTTCAAAGGGAGATAAACTGATTATTTTGGAGGCCATGAAGATGGAAAACGTTATTAAATCAACAGGAGAGGGAACCGTGGAAGCCATTCACATACAAAAAGGAATGAATGTTGAAAAAAATCAGGTGTTAATTCAATTTTAAATAATTCTCTGAAAAAGTTTAATAGCACTTCTTATATTTGATCAGTCCAAGCCTCTCGTACATGAAATATAAACGAATACTCTTAAAGCTCAGTGGGGAAGCTCTAATGGGTGAAAAACCATATGGCATCGACCCAGCACGCTTAGAACAATATACCCGTGAAATCAAAAGCGTTAAAGAACTTGGAATTGAAATTGCCATTGTAATCGGAGGTGGCAATATTTTTAGAGGAGATCAGGCGGAGAACCTGACCATCGACCGGGTTCAGGGTGACTATATGGGGATGCTGGCCACGGTAATCAATGGTATGGCCTTGCAAAGTGCTTTGGAAAAATCGGGCATGTATACCCGCCTGATGTCCGGAATAAACATGGAACAAGTGTGTGAACCATTTATCAGAAGAAGAGCGGTTAGGCACCTTGAGAAAGGACGGATAGTAATCTTTGGAGCAGGGATTGGCAATCCGTATTTTACTACCGATTCTACTGCCAGCCTTAGGGCGGTGGAAATAGAGGCGGATGTGGTGATGAAGGGCACCAGGGTAAATGGTGTATATAGTGCAGATCCGGAAAAAGATCCCAAAGCAGAGCGCTACGACAAGCTTTCCTTTTCCGAAGCATATAGTAAAGGTTTGAATATAATGGATTTGACAGCTTTTACCCTATGTCAAGAGAACAATTTGCCTATTATCGTTTTTGACGTCAACCAACAGGGCAACCTACTAAAAATCATTACCGGATCACTGGAGGTGGGAACACTAATTGCCAACTAATTTGACATCTGATGGAAAATATTGAATTCTATATGGAACATGCCAATGAGTTGATGGAGAAATCACTTCAACACACCAATGGGGCTTTGGCTAAAATAAGAGCGGGAAAGGCCATGCCCAATATGTTGGACGGCATTATGGTTGAGTATTACGGTAACCTCACTCCTATTAACCAAGTAGCCACTATCAACTCTCAGGATGCCCGCACCCTGGTTATTAAACCATGGGAAAAGAACATTGTTGGAGAAATCGAACGGTCTATAATCAACAGCGATCTGGGATTGAACCCTCAAAACGATGGAGAGTTAATACGAATCAATATTCCAGCATTGACTGAAGAACGAAGGGTGGATCTGGCAAAACACGCTCGCAACGAGGCAGAACATGGCAGAGTGAGTATTCGAAATATTCGCAAAGATGCTAATGATCACCTGAAGAGACTGCTAAAGGAACATGTTTCTGAAGATGAGGTAAAAGATGCTGAAGATGAGATTCAAAAATTGACGGACCAGTTTATTTCAAAAATTGAAGAACTTCTGAAAAAGAAAGAAAATGATATTATGACCGTTTAGGATCATAAATAAAACCCTTGCTTTTCAATAAATTTCTCCACTACTTCCGGAACAAGGTATCGGATACTTCTCTTTGCTTTTATTGACTTCCGTATAAAACTAGCGGATATGTCCAGCAAGGGCGCATCGACTATTGTAACTCTGAGGTGGTCCAAAAGTTCACTTTCTATCACTTCTGTACGGGGATAAACCAATAGTCCATAATTGTCAAGAATACGCTGGTAGTTCTTCCACTTGGGAAACTGAATAAGATTGTCCGACCCCAGAATTAACTTGTATTGATGTTGGGGGTGCTTTTCTGATAAATAAGTAAGAGTATCGATGGTATAGCTTGGCTTAGGCATTGAAAACTCCACATCACAAGCCAGTAATTTATGATTGTCTTGAATGGCCTTTTCAACCATTTCATATCGGTCAAATGTATGCAATAAGGATTTGGTCTGCTTGAAAGGGTTCCGGGGAGATACTACAAACCAAACTCGATCCAGGTAATCGGTCATTACGTTGGCGATAATCAGGTGTCCAATATGTATTGGGTTAAATGAACCAAAATACAGTCCAATATTCATATTGTAGGATCCAGCGTTAGTGGTCCTGCGAAATTTCTGTAAAGTTGTTGGGCAATTTCCATACTTTGCTCAAGATCTTGATTAAGGAGGGTTACATCAAATTGGTCTTCAAAGGTAAGTTCAAATTTAGCCTTAAAGAGTCTTCTGGAGATACTATCTTCCGATTCGGATTCCCGATTTCGGAGCCGCTGATCCAGTACCTCGATCGATGGGACTTTCACAAATACTGCAAGAGCGCTTTGTCCAAAATATTTTTTGAGGTTCAATCCTCCCTTTACATCCACATCAAATATTATATTCTTTCCGGAAGCCCACACTCTTTCTGTTTCTGATTTCAGGGTCCCGTAAAAATTTCCTTCATACACTTCCTGCCATTCCACAAATTCGTGGTGGTCAATTTTACTTTTGAAATCTTCAGGAGATAGAAAGTAGTAATCCTTACCATTTGTTTCCTGTCGGCCACGACGGTCACGAGTGCAGGCTGATATTGAGAAATCCAGGTCAGGATTCTGTTGCACCAACCGTTTCACAATAGTAGTTTTTCCGGATCCAGAGGGTGCAGAAAAAATAATTGCCTTATCCCCTTGCATAGGTCAGAGGTTGTTCCTGATTTTAAGTTTAATTGACTGGATCAAATCGTCTGGAACCTGCTTTTTTTCCAACTTTGTCTGAAGCATCTCTTTTATGGATTTCTCCAGATTGTATGATTCATAGCATGGTAGACACTCATTAATGTGATTATGGAAATGCTTTACTTCTTCCGGGGATGCTTCTTCATCCGTTATTAACTCAAGTAGTTCTAAGCATCTCTTACAAGAACTCCGGCCCAGCACGCTTTGCTTGAGCCAGTTGAAGAGGTTAGTAGCCATTCTTTTTTATTTATTGTAACCCATTGATTTTGCATATGTCTGCAGCTTTTCCTTTAAGAGATTTCGGGACCTGTGTAATCTGGACCTTACAGTTCCTATGGGAATATCCAGTATTTTAGACATTTCCTCGTAGGTAAACCCTTCCAGATCACACAATATAATTACCGTGCGAAAATCCACTGCCAAGGCGTTAAGCGCATTGGAAACCTCATCGCCAATCATGTGTTGCACCGTCTCAACCCGAAGATCAGTGGTCATTGATACGTCCACACTGTCTGAATTGTAATACGTTTCAACTTCCTGATAGTCAATTTTAGGCGGCTGTTTACTTTTTTTCCTAAAATCGTTGATGAAGCTGTTTTTCAATATTCGAAACAACCAGGCCTTGGCATTAGTTCCTTGTTGAAAGGAATTTAAAAACCTAAACGCTTTTAGGTAAGTTTCCTGTACCAGATCCTTGGCATCATCTTCATCAAAAGTCAGGCGATAGGCAAAATTATACATGGAATTAATGTGAGGCAAAAATTCCGTTTCAAAAATTTTTTCCTTTTGCACATCGGAATAGCTTTGTTTTACCTTTTCTACAGACATAGTTGGATGGATAATGGCTTACTTCATTCCCAGCAATAATTGTTCCTTACCTACTTAAACTATAACTTAAATTAAAAGGTTGTCTCATTTTTATAACATTTAACCCTCTAATTGGCCTGTATTCTAAACAGATGATCATTAATTGGCGCCCAAATTATAAGAAAAAATATTAATACCGATCCGAATTCCAGCAGTTCCCAGTTCTTACCGGCCGGAATTATCAAAATTACTAGTGTTAAAGTCAAATAACTCACTGTGTGCCTTAATCTCGGAACCGGGATATACCAATGATCGAGTAAGCTGCTCAGGAATTTCACCCTATGATATAATATCGGTACCAGCACCATGTATATCAGTATAGCAGTTGTCAAAATCAATCCAAAGATCAGCTTATTTAACTTAACCCCTCCTACCACCAGATTATGAAAATTCAGTTCTTCCTGGGCATTATGTTGCTTAAAGTATTCTGTGGTTTCTATTCCCATGATCCTCTGCCCCCACGAAAGCTCCTCACCCGCGACGAAGAAGAACACTATTAAAATGAACAATGAGACCAGACTAAAGTTCACAGTGT
>QIEB01000164.1 GCA_003229495.1 Flammeovirgaceae bacterium | reverse complement strand
CGTGGATAACATAAAATACATTTTTCAGATTTACCGGTATGCCAGTTATAGTAAGACTTTTTATAAGGGCAGGCTGTCACGCACATTCTCCAGGCCCGGCAAACTTTCTGATTTATTAGTACTACGCCATCTTCACCTCTTTTATAAATGGCTCCGGAAGGGCATGATGCCACACAAGCGGGATTCAAGCAATGATTACATATTCTGGGAAGGTAGTAAAATGCCATTCGCTCTAATTGAAACATGGCTTCTTGTTCTGCTGGAGACAGATTCTTGAGATTCGGATCTTGTCGGGCGTAATCGGGAGTGCCGCTAAGATCATCATCCCAGTTAGGGCCGGACTTTATATCTATGGGTTTTCCGGTAATTAGGGATACCGGCCTGGCTGTAGGTTGATCCTTCCCCGCTGGAGATTCGATAAGATCCAGGTATTTGTAGGTGAATGGCTCATAATAGTCATCAATTACTGGCAAATGTGGATTATGGAAGATGTTCATCAACCCTCTTAGTTTGCCAGCCCCCTTTAAGGAAATATCTCTGCCGTTCTTTTTCTCCCATCCTCCCTTGTATATATCCTGATCTTCCCATTTAGATGGATACCCTGTGCCAGGTTTGGTTTCCACATTGTTCCACCATTGATATTCTGCCCCTTTGCGGTCGGTCCATATGTTTTTACAAGCAATGGAACAGGTATGGCAACCGATGCATTTATCCAGGTGAAAGACCATTGACATTTGTGCTCTGACGTCCATAATTATTGTTTTTGAGGTTGGCTGTACTGCCAATTTTTATTAAATATTAGAAAACCACTTTATCCATTTTCTTGATAATCACGTGTGTATCCCTGTTAGGGGCAATAGGGCCCCAATAATTGAAGTGATAGGAGAACTGTCCATATCCTCCGGCAAGAAAATTAGGCTTTAGATGAATTCTGGTGAAGCTATTATGACCTCCTGCCCTTTTATTTCCCCGTACTTGAGATTTGGGGATACCCACTGTTCGTTCTGGAACATGGTACACTATACAAACCCCCCTGGGAATTCTCGAACTCACTACCGCACGAGTACAATAAACGCCGTGATCGTTATACACTTCTACCCAGTCATTGTCTTGGATTTCCATATCATGTGCGTCCTGCTCACTAATCCAGCATGGCTCGCAACCCCTGGAGAGCGTCAACATCCTGAGATTTTCCATATATGTGGAATGGATATGCCACTTTCCATGTGGGGTCAGACAATTTAGAATCTTAGCCTCCTTGTTTTCTAATGTTGTTTTCAAGTCACCATAGGCCTCAGGTTTTGGAGATGGCTTGTAAGTAGGCAGATGCTCGCCGTAGGCAATATAAAGTTCATGGTCTAAGTAGAAATGCTGTCTCCCGGTCAGAGTTCTCCAAGGCACCAATCTTTCAACATTATAGGTATAAGCAGCATAGGCCCTGCCATCATTCATTAAACCAGACCAAAGGGGTGAAGTGTTATATCTTCTGGGCTGGGCCTGTAAATCATGATAGCTTATATTTACGTTCTTATTTCCTTCCGCCAGGTCAGTTAATTCCAGGCCTGTCTTCTTTTCTGCATTTTCATAAGCCCTCACGGTTAATTCTCCGTTTGTTAGTGAAGATAATTTCATCACCGCATTGGCTGCCCATTGGTCTTCCTTAATTGAAGGATAGACTTTATCTCCAATTTTTTCCACCGGAAAATGATTTGAATCAATCATCTCCTGGTAAACATCTTCACACATATAGTGATTGCCATGAGCTCCCAGGCCATTTTTGGCTATCCCTTCTCCCAGTGAGATAAACTTTTCATATAGTTTGGTGTAGTCCCTATCCACTACAGCAATTCCATGCATAGTTTTACCTGGAATTGCTTCACATTCACCTTTGTACCAATCTTTAACTTCAGGCTGAGTTATTTCACCGGCGGTGTCATGAGAAATTGGTGTACACACAATATCCTTTTGAGGTTCATTGAGGTGTTCTTTGGCCAACTCAGCGGTAATTTTAGCGATTTGCTTGAAAATCTCCCAGTCGGTTTTTGATTCCCAAACCGGAGCGATGGCTGCAGACAAAGGATGGATGAACGAATGTAAATCGGTACTGTTGAGATCAGCTTTTTCATACCAGGAAGCTGCTGGAAGTACAATATCGGAGTATAAGGCCGAAGAGTCCATACGGAAATTCAAGTCCACAACCAGGTCCATTTTTCCCTCAGGGGCGACTTCATGCCAGTTAACCTCCTTGGGGTGCTCGTCAGAATCCTTAGCAATCCCGTTTGAGTGAGTACCGAGATAGTGTTTTAATGCATATTCATGTCCTTTCATACTACCCATGATGGCATTGCCACGCCATATGTACCATACTTTAGGATGATTTTCCTCAGCTTCGGGATCACTTACGGAGTATTTTAACTGCTTGGATTTTAGTTTCTCAAGAACGTAAGTTTTTATTTCCTCGTCACTGTTAGCTCCATTTGCCACGGCCTCTTTGCTCAATTCAAGTGTGTTCTCATTGAACTGAGGATAAAATGGCATCCAGCCCATCCTTACAGACTGAAAAATGGTATCTGCAGTATGTTGCTCGGTCCACTTGTTTTTTGGGACCGTATTGTATTTAGAAAATTGTCCATCATATCGGTATTGGCAGCTATTTATATAGTGCCACAGGGGCGCCTGCTGCAAACGAACAGCACCCTGCCAGTCTTTGCCAAAGGCAATGCTTCCCCAAGAATCCGAGGGGGCTAATTTTTCCTGGCCAACATAGTGGTTCATGCCTCCCCCGTTTTTCCCTACACACCCAGTCAACATCAAAGCCATAATACCGGCCCTGTACATGAGATTGGAATGGTACCAGTGATTAATTCCTGCCCCAATAATGATCATGCATTTGCCGTTTGTCAAATTAGCTGTATTGGCCCATTCTCTGGCAAATTGCTCTACGGTCTTGGCGTCTACTCCGGTAAAGACCTCTTGCCATGCAGGAGTATATGCCGCATCCTTGTCTGTTGCATCGGCAGGATAGTTCCCAGGCAAATCGCGATTTACTCCATATTGACCCATAACTACATCATATACAGTAGCCACCGGGACTTTACCTTGCGCAGTTTCTATATATTTTACAGGTACTCCCCTCAAGGAATGATTGTCTAATCCAAAATCGGTAAAAGCAACCTGCAAAACTTCATCGCTTTCCTTAAGGAATGTCAGCACCGGATCGTAGGGTTTATTGTCCACTGTATTTTCAAGCTTCATGTTCCAGTTCCCTCCTTCCTTGTCCCAGCGATGTCCCACGGTCCCTTTGGGTACCACCATCTTGCCAGTATCGGTGTCTATGTTTATAAACTTCCAATCACCATTCTCCAGATCTTTGAATTGAGAAATTTCGTTGGCTCTGATCAAACGTCCGGGCATGAAGTGATCTCCGTCTTTATCCAGTTTCATCAGAAAGGGGCAATCCGTATATTTTTTCACATAGTCCAGGAAATAAGGAGTTTGTTTCTCATGATGCCATTCTTTTAAAATTAGGTGTGTAACTGCCATCCAAAAAGCGCCGTCACTCCCAGCATGTAGTGGAACCCACTGGTCCGCATATTTACACACTTGGCTAAAATCAGGGGAAAAAACCACCGTTTTAGTACCGTTATGCCTTGATTCTGCGAAAAAGTGACAATCAGGAGTCCGGGTCATGTTTAAGCATGCGCCCATATCAGCTATCATTTTGGAATTGTACCAATCCGCACTTTCACAGACATCTGTTTGTTCTCCCCAGACTTCCGGAAAGGCAGTAGGAAGATCACAGTACCAGTCATAAAAACTTAGATTAATACCGCCAAAAAGTTGCAGGAATCTGCTTCCAGCGGCATAGCTTAACATTGACATTGCCGGGATAGGAGAAAAACCTATTACCCGGTCCGGGCCGTATTTCTTGGCGGTATAAATATTGGCAGCTGCCATCAATTCCATTACCTCGTTCCAATGCACTCTCCTGAAGCCGCCCTTACCTCTATCCTTCTGATACTTTTCCCTTTTTTCTTTATTGTTTTGGAGGTTTTCCCAGGCTTTTACAGGATCCCCGGTCTTGGTTTTCTCAGCACGGTACATGTCTATTAATGATCCTCTTATTAAGGGATACTTGATCCTGAGCGGACTGTAGAGATACCATGAATAAGAAATACCACGTTGACATCCTCTGGGTTCATAGGGAGGTAAAGAGCTTTCTAATAGAGGATAGTCCAATTGTTGGGTTTCCCAAACTACAATACCATCTTTAACATGAATTTGCCATGAGCACCCACCTGTGCAATTAACTCCATGTGTGCTTCTAACGATTTTATCATGCTGGAAACGATTTCTATAAAACTCTTCCCAATGTCTGGTTTGAGGTGATATAATATCTTCAATCCAACTCATAATTGTAAGTTTTTAATTTGTCTTTAAAGTGAGGATTCAGAACTTATTTGTCGATTGTATATACCGTGATTAACCTTCCTCTTTCTTCTTTTTCGCCAGATAAAAGAATATATGCCAAGCAAAACAATTATTCCCGTTAAACCAGTGGCCAGAAATCGGTGTTGATAATTTCTGCTGTGTTGTCCATACTGCTCCCTATCTGCATACTTAAGAAAGGCAGTTACATAATATGCTTCTTCATCGGTTACCGAGCCCCTGCTATATGCTTCTCTCATTACAGGAAACGGGGGGGCACTCACCATAGCTTTAATCCCAGTTTCATTTAAGCGTGCAAATACACTGGTCAGATCTTTGGCCAAAAGACCTCCCCCAATTATTTTATCATTTTTAACATGATGGCATGAAATGCAGGCGGGACCTGCACCTTCCAATCGTTTTTCCCCAGTAAAAAGCATCCTTCCCAGAAGGATCTCTTCTTCCGTGGCATCCTCTACCGACCTGGCGGGCTCAGATTCTACTACCTGCTCTTCGCCCTCACTGCCTGATGAACTTTCTGATTCAACAGCGATCAATTCCGGACTCTCCTGGGCGATGTAAGTGAGAATTGCTTTGATCTCCTCCTCATTGTAGGGTGCATCGGGCATTTGCATCTGGTTGAATTCATTGAAGATGGCCACTGCATCGGGATCTCCACTCAATATCATTTTTTGGGAAGAAGCAATAAATTCCAAAAGCCAGGCCTCGGTTCTTTTTTGATGCACGTTAGCAAGGTCAGGCCCCACAAATTTCCCTTCATTTATTTTATGGCAAACAGCACAAATATTATTAAACAGGGCCTCGCCATCAGGTTGGGCATAAACTACCGCTGTACTTTCTAAAAGCACCAACGAGAGAAATAATATTGCTAGCCTTTTCATGGGTTAATATGGATATTAAGGTCTGAATATCGTTAATTAATTTTTATAAGTCAAGTGCCTTACTAAATAAAAGAAAGAAGCATTGATCCGGAGATTATTTGTCGGTAACAATTGATTGGCCCTTCTCCACATCCTGACATAATTCGGCCAGGGTTTTTTCGGTGAGCAATCTCTTTATTCTTTCTTTTACCTTTTTATATTCAAAATGGATGGGGCAAGGGGTTTTATCGGAACATGTCTTTAAGCCGATTCCACAACGATCAAATATGTCAGATCCATCAATGGTATCTACAATTTTCATTAATCGAAATTTATCCGGAGAGATATTTAGTGTAAAACCTCCATTTGGCCCTTTTACTGAGTTGAGAATTTTATGCTTCACCAGTTGCTGAAGTACCTTACCCAAAAAATGCAGGGGCACCTTCTGAGATTCGGATATCTGTTTTAATCCAATGGCCTGACCATTTTTAGAATGTAGTGTTATGTACAAAATTGATTGTAATGCATACTCGCATGATCTGGAAAACATAAGTAAATGATTATTCCAAAATACTGCACTCGAAAATAGTGTGATATTTTTACTAATATAAGATATATAGGTCTATATATCCTATATTAACGTCAGGAATTTATGATGGTGGATTTATATGCGCGCTTATTTCTTATCCTTTCGGACTTTTTATTCCTCCACCACATTTTTATGAAAACACCTAATAATGAGGTGTCTCGGAATAGCCAGATGAAAGACGTCTTAATGATGTGTCGTGTACCAAAGAAGTATCCCAATATCGCTTTTCTTGCCTCTATTACTTCTTCGTGGGTGTAATTCTTAAACTTGGTAGTAGGAATGTCTTTGCGCAAGGAATTCCAATCATTAGTGACCCTGTTTTCTTTTTCTAACTCTTTGTATAAGGGCGTGCCAGGCCATGCAGTCATGTAGAACACTCTTACGTAATCGGCTTTTATTCTTTTCAGTTCTGCAATTAGGTGTCTGTGATAGCCATTACTCTGGTTATCCATTCCCAGAATAGTGGACGCAACTACCGCCAGTTTCTGTTTGTGAATCTTTTTTACAATGTCTTTGTAATCAACGTTTAGGTTGTGTTTCTTATTAACTGATTTAAGTGCTTCTTCATCATTAGCCTCAAAACCAACAAACACGCCTCTGCATCCAGCTTTGTACATCAGTTCCATTAATTCGGGTTGATCAGCTATGTTGGTAGAAGCCTGACAACCCCAGATAAAATCAAATTTACAATCGATCATTTTTAGAAGCAGATCTTTCCGGTCTTGGTAATTTTTTTCAGTATAACCGATAAAATTTTCATCTGTTACAATAACCAACTGTGAGGCATTAACGCTTTTCATATCTTCCAGCACCGTTTCATGTGGAATGGGGCGGTATTTTCTGTTTTTGTAAACTGTTAAATAACAGAAGGAGCAATGAAATGGGCATCCTCTTGACGTCATTAAGGAAGGATAATGATAATTGGAATGTATGTATTTTCTATCGGGCTTACCCAGCATGTCCAGAGATACATTCATTTTACCATAATATGTAGGTTGGACAGTTTCTTGTTCAAAATCAGCTAAAAATTCTTTCCAGGGAGTTTCTCCCTCTCCTTTTATAACCACATCAAAGTATTGCAGGGCTTCTTCGGGCATGGCTGTTGCATGAGCTCCACCTACAACACAAGTAATTCCCCTTTGGCGTAACACGCTGGCCAATTCATATGCTCTGTTAATTCCGGATGAAAGAGAGGAAAAAGCAACAATATCGGCTTCGACGGTATTGGGATCTAAATCTTCACCAACGTATTCATCAATCAGGGTAATCTCATAATGATCGGGTGTATGGGTTGCCAGATATGCAAGAGGCAAAGGGCCATATAGCATTTCTGTTCCTTCATTCTCTTTATCATACGAAGGGTAACAAAAAATAAGTTTATACATCTAGTGGCGCAGTAGCTTTCTGATTGCTCTTTCTCTTTGGCATGGTCCTGAATACGTAATCCCAAATCCGGGTAGAAACCCCGTGGGCCACATAGGGATCTACATAATGATGTATATGGTGGTGTCTCCAAAGTGCTTTCCAAGGTCCGTATATGGGTGATTTTACTCGGTGTTGAGCATAATGTATAGATATATAGGTTAAATAACCTACCATAAAACCTGGAAAGAACACAAATACGTAAGTGGGGTTAACAAACCAGAAACCAAGAAAGAAGCACCCTGAAAGCAACAGACCCGGTAGAGGCGGCATAGCCAGCCGTGTTGGGTCAATTGGATACTGGTGATGAATACCATGAGCCTTATGTTGCAGGTTCAACAGGAACTTGGAATTGGTTTCTGTATGGTAAAGGAATCGATGAACATTGTACTCTGCAAACGACCAAAAAATAATTCCACCCAGGAAGGCCAGGATACCGGAGCTCACTGGTATATCCAATGTGGCAATTCCGTACCAAAACAAGACCGTACTTATTGACAGGTGGAGTACAATTGGAGGGAATATGGTGGTCCTTGTGAAAAATTCCAGGTACTTGTTCTTAAACAATACACCGGTTAGTTCTTTACGAATTGCCAGGTGTTCAGGCATTTTCGTTCTACCATCTTTAAATGCCAAATATTCTTTCACGTTTTTTTCCATGATTGTTAGCTGTTATGTGTATGCCTGCCCATGGTTTTCAAGAATTCTAAGTGAGACTTAACTGCACCACTTAAAGTGGGAATGTCATGATAGGGTAATGAATAATCCATTGCCGTTCTTTTCAAAATATGTGAAATCGGCCGATGATGAACATGACAAATTCTTTGAAAAAGGTGATGTTCAATATGAAAATTTAATCCTCCAAAGAAGAAACTCACCAAAGGGTTGCTTCTTGCGTAATCTGCGGTGGTGTGCAGTTGATGAATTGCCCATGAATTCTCTATGTCATTATTCTTATTTGGAATCGGGAAATCTACTTTTTCAACCAAGTGTGCCATTTGGATAATTATGGCTAGCATGAATCCTTCGAAGAAGTGCATAGCTAGAAAACCCAATATGATATGCCACCATGAGAAATTCAGGAAGATCAGTGGCAGAATCAGGAAGACTGTATAATAGATTGCTTTGAAGAAAAACAGGTTAAAGTACTCATACCCCGGGGGTTTCTTTAATTGAAAGTTCTCTATTTGTTTTTGAAAAAACCTTCTATAGTCTTTAATGAATACCCATGACAAGGAAGTAAAACCATAGAGTATCCAGGTGTACCAATGCTGGTACCTGTGAATTTTCCTATATTTTTGATGCGGAGACATTCGAATGAGGGGAGTAGTACTTATGTCTGCGTCAAAATCTTGAATATTAGTGTAGGTGTGATGTATTTGGTTATGAGTAATATTCCATATGTAGGCATTGGCTCCCGCAATGTCAAATAAGTAACCCAACACTCTATTCACTTTGTTATTCCTGGAGATTGCTCCGTGGATTGCGTCATGGCAGATATTTACTCCTACGAAAGCAGTAAATAATCCAAGCATTATCCACAACAAATAAGAGAGGACCAGGCTTTGATTGCCAAATAGTAAAAGTAAATAGCTGCCGATTAACCCTGTCAGGAAAAAGATGATTTTGAAAACCATAAAGGAATTCGCGTATGGGGATATACCCTTTTGTTTAAAATAGTCATCCACTCTATTCTTTAAGGTTGTGTAAAACTCGGAATTATCCGCATTTACAAACTGAATGTTTCTTGATTTCATTTTTTTGTGTTTATGTTATTTAATCCACTAACTACATTTAGTATACCCGCAATTTTTGCAAGTCAGGCAACCCTCTTGGTATTCCAGCGCCTGGTTGTCGCATTCCGGGCAACTACCATCTTTTACCCTGGTACCATCAGGGATAAACTTTGACAGTGCTCGAATAACTCCATTCTTCCAGGTGTTCAAGGATTCATCATCGAGATGAAGGTTTGAGACCACCTCAACCACGGATTTAATGGGCATTCCGTGCCTCAGAACACCGGATATTAACTTGGCCAGATTCCAGTACTCCTTATTAAAGGATCTTGATAAGCCTTCAAAGGTTATCTTATAGCCGTCTTTATCTTCATATTGGAAATCATAACGACTTTTGCCATCGCCGGCTTTATTCTTGATAACCCATCCCTGTTCAACGTATGGAGGAATCAGCATGGAATCTTCTGCACAGCCGGTGAATATTTCGTAGGGTTTTCCTTTGAGCATGCCAACAACGGCAATCCATTTTTCGTTTTGATTGCGGAATCTGATAATTCTCGCGGTCATTAATACTGGTCTAGGTGGAGGTTTTGTTTCTAACAGATCTCCTATTGTTTTACTGCTTTTGGAAGCATCTGAGACCAGTACACCGTCCCTGGACCCTTCCCGGTAAACGGTCACACCCTTGCAACCACTTTCCCAGGCCTTAAAGTAAATTTTATCAATTGATTCTTCTGCGGTCTCTCTGGGAACATTCACTGTAACACTAATTGAGTGATCTACCCAAGACTGGATAGCCCCTTGCATTTCTACCTTTTTGATCCAATCTATATCGTTAGCTACAGCCTGGTAGTAGGGTGACTTTTCAATAATTTCACTCAGTTTAGAGTCATTCAAACTCGAATCATTCTTTGAATCGAATCCCATTTTTTTCATCCAGCAAGCGAATTTGTGATGGAATACCTTATATTCTTCCCAGTTATCACCTAGAATATCCGTTAAATCCGATTCCGTCCTTTTTTCCTGGTGGTTAATTTTTCTGCGCCTCTTATATGCAACACTAAAAAGAGGCTCAATGCCTGAAGTGGTTTGAGTCATCAGACTGGTAGTGCCGGTAGGAGCTATGGTAAGCATGGCGATATTTCTGCGACCATACTGTATCATTTCCTGGTAAAGCCCCTGGTCCGCTCGTTTTATTCTGTTAATGAACGGATTCTGCTGTTCTTTTTCAGGGTCAAAAATAGGGAAAGCACCCCGCTCCTTGGCCAACTTAATGGAAGAGTGGTAAGCGGTAAGGGCAAGCTTTTTATGAACTTTCACGGCAAAGTTAATCGCCTCAGTTCCTCCATATTTGAGACCGAGGGCTGCCAACATGTCCGCTTCTGCAGTAACGCCAATACCTATTCGTCTCCCCTGGATGCATTTGTTTTGGATTTTCTTCCATAAATGGAGCTCTGTCTTTTTCACATCGGATGCTTGAGGATCCGATCCGATCTTTTGTATGATCCTATCAATCTTTTCAATTTCCAGGTCCACAATATCGTCCATGATGCGTTGGGCTATTTCAACATGGGCCTCGAAAAGTTTAAAGTCAAAGGTGGCATCTCCGGTAAACGGGTGGTTTACATAATTGTACAGGTTAATTGCCAACAATCTGCAACTGTCGTATGGACAAAGTGGTATTTCACCACAGGGATTGGTGGAAACTGTCTTAAATCCCAGGTCTGGATAACAATCCGGAATTGACTCCCTGATGATGGTATCCCAGAATAAAATTCCTGGCTCTGCGAACTTCCAGGCATTATGAACGATCTTATTCCATATATACCTGGCTTTAACGCTTTTTTTAAAAATTGGAGCATCCGATTCAACCGGGAACTGAAGTAAATAATCACTGTCAAGTTCAACCGCCTGCATAAAGTCATCATCTATTCTAATAGAAACATTGGCCCCGGTTATCTTGGAAGTATCTGTTTTTGCGTTGATGAAGTCTTCTACATCAGGATGCTGGACAGAAATTGAAAGCATCAGAGCACCCCTGCGTCCGTCCTGGGCTACTTCCCTGGTGGAATTGGAATATCTCTCCATAAAAGTGACAACTCCAGTGGAAGTGATGGCACTGTTCATCACTGGGCTTCCCTTGGGTCTAATTTGTGACAGATCGTGACCAACTCCTCCCCGACGTTTCATCAACTGCACTTGTTCCTGGTCTGTTTGCAAAATGGCACCATAGGAATCCCCATCGCCATCATGGCCGATTACAAAACAGTTTGACAATGATACTATTTGGTGATCATTGCCTATCCCAGCCATCGATCCTCCCTGAGGTACAATGTATTTAAACCTCCTGAACACACCATAAATCTGTTCCTCAGTCAAGCCATTGGGATATTTGCCTTCTATTCTGGCTATTTCCCTGGCCATTCTTCTATGCATGTCGTCAGGTGTTTTTTCGTAGATCTTACCTGTTGAACCTTTGAGCGCGTATTTGCTCATCCAAACCTTAGCTGCCAGTTCATCGCCTTCAAAATATTGCGTAGCTGCTGCCATAACATCATCTGATGAAAGTGACTTTTGTCCTTCATCAACCAATTTCTCGCTATTGAATGACTGTAATGAAGAATCGAAGTCAAACTCTAAGGTGGCTTCCTTAATTGATCGATGTTGTTTCATAACCGGCGGCTCTGTTCTCGGGCGAGAAAATTTTTACTAAAATAGGATATACAGACCTTTATATCTATATATATTAAACATTTGTTTATATTTATATTTTCAAAAACAAAAAAGAAATAAACCCATGGATACTCAAGAAATAGAAAACAACCAAACTGAACCCACCATAGGCGAAATGGTAGCTAATGACTATCGCAAAGCTGAAGTATTTAAAAGATTCGGAATCGATTTCTGCTGTGGCGGTAAAGAACTGTTGGATAAAACCTGTAATAAAAGGGGAATTGACCTGGCGGAAGTAAAACAAGCATTGAACGAACTTGATGAAATACCACAAGTTTCGCATGATTACCATAACTGGGAGCTTGATGTCCTCTCGGACTATATTACCGAGAAACACCATAAATATGTAAACCAAGCGCTTCCCTTACTGGATGAGTTCAGTACAAAAGTTGCAAAGGTTCACGGAAACAGTCATCCTGAATTAATTGAAATAGACAGCCTTTACCGGGCAATTGCCAATGAATTACCCATACATATGGACAAAGAAGAATCCATACTGTTCCCTTACATCAGGCAAATGGCCATGGCTAAACGCAATAATGAATTGTTAGCTCCATCACCATTTGGAACCATTAGGAACCCCATTAACATGATGGAGATGGAACATGACTCGGCTGGGGGGAATATGCAAGCTATCCGCGAACTGAGCAACGGATACAATCCACCTGAAGAGGCGTGCAACACTTATAGGGTATTGTATGGCAAACTACAAGAGTTCGAAAACGATTTGCATCAACACATCCATCTGGAGAATAATATTCTGTTTCCCAAATCAATAAATTTGGAGGAAGAATTATTAAGATAGGTCGTACGCCTACTTCTTAACGATAAGCTTTTTTATAAAAAAAAGAAATGAGTAATCACAACTTTAAATCAGGAGATCAATTATCGCAACGATCAATTTTAGTCTGGCGCATAGTTCAAACTTTGGTTTGGCTAACGGGGATTTTTATTCTTTTCAATTTGATATTTTACCCAACTATGGGTCTTCACTTATTTTGGAATGTATTAATTCCTATTGCTCCTGCACTTTTTGTGGTAGCAGTAGGATTGTGGAGAAACGTTTGCCCATTGTCAACAATTGCATTGTTTCCTAGACATATGGGTATTTCAAAAAGAAAAAAATTAACCGAAGCACAAACAGGTAAATTGAGCCTGATCGCTGTGATTGCTTTATTGATGATTCTGCCTATGAGACATGTCATTTTTGATGAGAACGGATTGGCCACAGCTATATTATTAATGTCCTTGGGATCGATTTCAGTAATTGCAGGGACATTATTTGAATGGAAGAGCGCTTGGTGTTCAGGTTTATGCCCTGTGTATCCTGTCGAAAAATTATACGGGATAAATAATAGATGGTCGTTACCTAATGCCCATTGCGATAAATGCTACCGTTGTGTAACTCCATGTCCCGATACCACTTCCGGTGTTAGTCCTCTTCAATCAAACAAAATAATTTATCAAAAAATAACCGGCCTATTAATGGTGGGTGGATTCCCAGGATTTATCTGGGGATGGTATCAGGTTCCTAATTACCCCGGAATAACGGGCATTGGACAACTAATATCAATTTACATGCCTCCCCTGATTGGTCTTACTGTGACACTCGCTTTATTCTTGATCTTAAGGAGTTTCTTTAAAGAGAAAATTTTAACAGCAATTTTTTCTGCGGCAGCAGTTTCCTGTTATTATTGGTTTAGGTTACCAGCTTTGCTCGGTTTTGGCACTATCCCAGGGAACGGAATGCTAATTGATTTAACGGGAATATTGCCGGTATGGTCAATGGAAGCTGCGGTTTTTGCTTCAACTCTATTCTTTTTTTGGTGGATCGTATTCAGTAAACAAAACAAAATCAGCTGGGCGATCAGACCTGCTTACGCTGATAAAGAGAATAGATCTCAGATCATATCCGGATATCAACAAAAGACAAAAGCCATGAAGGCAAGTTTCTAAGCCTCTCCCAAATATTTTTTCAGATAAGGGGAAAACACCTCATAAATTACGGTGATTGGTCGACCTTGATGCCAAAACAGATAATGTCGTCCCCAAAACGGACCTGTCTCTCCAAAAGCTCTTGCCAATTGGTTTGAATGTCCAACGTGGACTCCCTGTACATCCCTAAACAACTCTGTCCGGGAAAGTGCAAGACTTGACCAAATGGGCAAAGACTGATTTTTTAGAAACTCGTTTACCCTACGTTCCTCCCACCACGATGTGGCGTAAGCCAGTCTCTGCCCGGACGCTGTCCTCAGCCATACTTGCCGTCTTAATCTTGGGCCAGGGACATTTTCAATTGAATCGGGAGCACCATCGGAGCTAATTCCGATAGGGGACATGTCAATGATGTCCACCTCAATCGATTCGCCGGTTAAAAGCTGCAAATGCCTGGTAGTAGAACCATCCCCTAAAAGTAATAATTGCCAGATTGGTGAAATCTGGTCGCTGGGCAATCCCTGTAGTATTATTTCTTCTCCCCCCTCCCACACAGGATCCAGTTTGAACCAGGGAACACCGTGTTCAGTCATACTTATTACTTGTCTCCTATCCTTCATCCATATTCCCGGTCTTTATCAGACCTTGCAACATGGTTTTGAAGTTTTCTCTTTTATTTAAATGGGGCAGAGGCTCAGTAGGTGCGGCAACCCCCAGAAACTCACATAAAGGATCCCAGCCATCCCGAACATCATAGACCAATAATTGATCAGCAGGAACATGGGCCTTAACCTCATCAGTATGTTTGTTAAATACTTCTTCGGTAAAGGCAGCATCTTCAAATCGCCCCTGAAACTGTTTTTCCCATAACATGCGTTTCACGAATTTGATACACATAACCACCTTTTTAACCCGAGGATTGGTGAGCATTCGACCCAACATTACCAACTTCTCACCCAAGTTTTGCGGACCTGCAGTCCATATGGTACTTTTCACACTTTTATACCAGGAATCAAAGTCTCTTACCGTGAGTATCACTTTGGCATCGGGATATCGCTTAAGGTGTTCTTTATAAAACGGATAGCATGGAAAATCTACAGATCCTTGAAAACCGATATACAAGGTATCCCAATCAGTGCTTCCAGTATCTTCCAACTGAAGCCATAAGGGAAGTTGCTCAGGGTTTGTCAAGAGGGTTTTCATATGATAACATTTCGTAACCCCTAACATTTCCAGAGATCTTTTTAAACTGTTTGTTCCGGTTCTTGGAAGTCCGGCGCCTATTATTTTTAAAGACATGGTTTCTCTATTTTTTATTGTCAATATAGGAAATTAAATCTTTTTCTCAGATAACACTATTATCTTTAAGCTGGAAAACCAATTCAGCTGAGCAAGTATTTTAAGTAACCTCCGGCTCTTAGCACGAAATTTTAGTTTTATGTGCTATTTTAAAAGGAAGTGATAATCGGTATAAGATTAATAAAGAAAAGCATCAATGATCGATTGCATCATTATAGGAGCCGGACCCGCCGGAATTGTTGCCACCAAAGAATTGCTGGAGCATGGCCTAAACGAAATTTTATGCCTGGAACAATCTGATAAACTTGGAGGTACTTTTTCAAAGAGTTATGACAATCTGGTGCTAACCTCTTCTGTAACTTTTAGCATGTTTTCTGATTTTTGGGTGGGCGATGATAAATGTCATCACTTCTGGACCAAAGATGAGGCGGTGAAATACTGGACTGATTATGCCGAACATTTTGGTTGTATGGATCACATACGCTTAGGTGCAAAGGTTACTTCAGTAGTAGCGCTGAATGAATATGGATGGGAAGTTACTCTTGATTCTGGCGAACAGATTCAAAGTCGCCGTTTGATATTGGCCATTGGCAACAACCGCATCCCAAGATATCCGGATTGGAGAGAGTCACTTGCCAATGTCTCTGTATCTCATTCCAAAAATTTTATCAACGCCCGGCCATTTGAAGGGAAGCGGGTACTGGTGGTGGGCGGAGGTGAATCTGGCTCTGATGTGGCTTATGAGATTTCCCAGGTGGCTGAACAGTGCTTTATAAGTCTGAGAGAATCTACTGGTTGGGTAGTTCCCCGTAAGCGCGGTGGACATGCCGCCGATGTTTCTACCCACCGTGGTATTTGGGACCTTCCCCGTGAATTTGGGGCACAGTTGAGCCCGTTTGTACTAAAACTTGAACGCGCCCGACAGGATCCCGTCTTTGACGCTCTGGCTGACCTCAACGATCGCGTTCAGGCCCGCTGGGGTATTTGGGGTATCTACGGCACCAAGACCCTGGCATTACCTCAGGCGATTGCCCATCATGGCTGCAAAGTGGTTGAGGACATAGTCGATGTACTAGATGGTGGCCGCACTCTCAGCACTGCAGATGGTTTAACTCTTGAAAATATTGATGCCATCGTGTTTTGTACAGGGTACCTAAACCGCACCAGCTTTATGCCTCGAGCATTGCAAAACTGCGATCCACGGCACATGTATAAACATATGTTCCATCCTGATGTTGGAGATACCCTGGCTTGGGTAGGATGGGCGCGACCTGGTTTTGGCAGTCAATTCCCCATAATGGAAATGCAAGCCCGGTATTGTGCGATGGTATTCGTTGGTGACAAAAAGTTGCCAAGCCCAGAAGAAATGAAACTGGTAGCCGCTGGTGATTTTGAGCTTTACTTAGAGCAATTTGAAGGAAATGCTGAGCGTATCCGGAGCTTGGTAGATTATCAACGATATATGTATGATCTGGCCGGTATTATTGGCTGTAATCCTCCTTTGTTCTGGTACTTCCTTCGACATCCCAGACTTTGGATCCATCTGATGTATGGCCCCACTCAAGCTACGCAGTTTCGGTTGAAAGGCCCGGGCAAGAAAGTTAAACTTGCTCAGGAAATTA
>QIEB01000037.1 GCA_003229495.1 Flammeovirgaceae bacterium | reverse complement strand
ATAGAAACTCTGAGGGCCGGTAAGAGTAGATCAAAGACTTCCAGTATTGTAGTAGTTGCCGAAGGTGATGAAATTGGCGGTGCTATTGAGATAGCAAAAAGAGCCAGTGAATCACTGGTTGAAGCCGATATTCGGGTGGCCACACTTGGACACATTCAAAGGGGCGGTGCGCCTAGTGCCAAAGATAGAATTCTTGCCAGCAGGATGGGGCTTAGCGCCATCGAGGGACTTCTTAACGGAAGGAAGGACGTAATGGCGGGAGTAATGAAGGAAGTATATACCCCGTTCGAACATGCTATTACCATCAAAAAGAGCTTGAGTCCCGATCTTTTACGTATGGTGGATATTTTCAATGCCTAGTGTCGTGAGGTCTCCCGCTGAAGACAGTCTAAAATTGCCTTCAGGTCATCTGCTTGGAACCAATGAATTGAAGGATCTTTCCCAAACCAGGTGAGTTGGCGTTTTGCGTATCTTCTACTGTTTCTCTTCAATAACCTGACCGCTTCGTGGTAGTCATATCTTTTGTCAAGATATCCGAAAACTTCCTGGTAACCCACTGTTTGTAATGGTTTGTGGTCCCTGAACGCATAAAGTTGCTCTGCTTCTTTGAATAACCCCTGACCAATCATCTCATCCATCCTTTGATCAATCCGAGGATACAATTTTTTACGTTCCCTGTGTAAACCGATTTTTATGGTTTCAAAGGGCCGTTGTTGCTTCTTGCCATTTCTAAAAGTGGAAAAAGGTTTCCCAGTACCCAAGCACACCTCAAGTGCACGAATAATCCTTCGGGGGTTTTCAGGGTCTATGGTTTCAGCATACTCGGGATCCAGACTCTGCAATTCCCTTAACAACACTTCTAGTCCGTCATGCTCAAGCCGGCTCTCTAGTTGGTGACGTATTGACTCCGCCACCGGCGGGACTTCATCCAGTCCTTCACATACAGCCTCTATATATAGTCCCGAGCCTCCAGTCATTATACAAATGTCATTTTCTTTGAAAACTTCCCGGAGAATTGCCAAAGCATAAACTTCAAATCCAGCGGCGGTAACCGGATCGTGAATGCTGTGGGAATTAATAAAATAATGAGGGACCTTTGATAGCATTTCCTGGCTTGGCTTTGCGGTGGCAATACCTAGTTCCCGATAGCACTGCCTGGAGTCAGCAGAAAGAATGGGGCAAATATAGTGAGCTGCCAGTTTAAGGGAAATATCGGTCTTTCCAACTGCCGTAGCCCCAATAACCAACAACAATTTTTTAGTAGTAACAGGTTGGCCCATTAATTGTGTTTTGAAGCAAATATATCCTAAATTTATGTTACTACCTTAATCTATTAGAGTTGCCAAATTCAGTATTCTATCCATCCGGAAACATGCTTACTGTGTACAAACCCCATTACGAGTTGTCATGCTATGAGTTTTGATCAAGCTAAAAAAGATGACTTAATCCAAGAGATTGAACGGTTGCAACAAGTTGTATCCGAGCTGCAAAAAAAGAAGTCAAGAAATCAGTCCAAAGAAACCGACCAGGTAGTAACCATTGAATCTCATCAACAAACCATGGACAAGATTCACGGTTCATTGCAAAAGTCAAGTTTGTTGGCGGTCACTATCAATATGGATAGAGTAATAATGTTTTGTAACGATGCCCTTAGTTTGACCACAGGGTATTCAAAAGAGGAGATTATAGGGAATAACGTCTTTGATTTCCTGGTCCCCGAGGAAATGCAAGATCTGTATGTCCGCACCCAAGAACGCTTCACTGAAAAAGGTGAGTTTCCTGAAAACCTAAAAGATCGTATTATACACAAATCCGGAAGATGGATATATATACGATATCTTAGTTTTATTTTGAATAACCCGTTAGATCCATTTAGTAACATGACAATAGTTGCAGAAGATATTACGGAAAAGGACCGGGTAACCAGGGCACTGGAAAAATCGAATTCAAGGTTGCAAGAATTATTCGACAATGCCCATGATCTGATTCTGGTAATATCCATCGAAGGACAATTCAAATTCGTTAACCAATCATGGGTTGACGCCGTAGGGTATTCCAGGGAAGAGCTGATGAACCTACGATTCAATGATATGGTTCACTCCGACCACCGGGTGCATACTGAGAATTTTTTAAAGCACCTTACCTTGTCGAAAAGCTCTGGTAAGCTTGAAACGGTTATTATATCAAACGGAGGTCAGAATATATTTCTTACCGGCAGCGTTAATTGTAGCTACGAAAAAGAAGTCCCGGTTGAGTTTCGGGCCATCTTTCATGATATTTCCGAACGAGTACGTACAGAAAAGATTAGGAACTTATATTACGGGATTGCCAATCAATCAATTCACAGTCACTCCTTTCAGGACTTGTTTAGGAATATTCATAGTGAACTGAATATTTTCATAGATGCAAAAAACCTCTACTTCGCAATTATTGAAGATGATGCGCTCTCCATTCCATTTTACATTAAGGACAACAAACACATTCCTTATAAGGGTAAGGGTTTCGAAAAAGAGATCACAGCTTATGCAATAAGCCAAAATCAGTCCTTGTTGATAACAAATAAAGACTTTGAATCTCTTCAAAGTCAAGGAATGGTTCCAAAAATGGACAATCTGCCAACTGTTTGGCTGGGAGCACCACTATCTATCGAAAAGCAAATGCTAGGGCTAATCGCTCTCTTCTCCTACAACGAATCCTCTCCTTACGACCGTTCCGATCTGGAGCTCTTGGATTTTATCTCAGGACAAATTGCTCTGGCTATTAATCGAAAAAGGAATGAGGACAAAATCAGCGACCAGACCGCAAGACTAAATGCTATTTTTGAAAGTAGCTCGCATTTAATGTGGTCTGTAAATACTGATTTCGAATTCACCTCATTTAACCAAAACTACTCCGATACGGTTCATAGATATTTTAAAAGAAGGCTTGATCCTAACCAGCGCCTTACAAAACACACCAATCTTCCCACAAAAGCAAATCAGGCAGATTTTTGGACCGAAAAGTATCAAAAAGTGTTTGAAGGAAACAACCTTCATTTTGAAACTCAATACAAGGGAGAATTTGGGAGTGAAATATCGCTGGACATTTATCTAAATCCAATTTATCATATCGATGGTACGGTAAAAGAAGTTTCTGGCATTGCTCTCGATGTCACTGATAAAAAAAGGTCCGGTCTCGCCTTGAGAGAAAGTGAAGAAAAATTCAGGAACATATTCGAGTCATTTCAAGATTTGTACTTTAAATGTAATCCCCGAGGGAACATATTGATGGTCAGTCCATCAGTTCGAGAAATGACTGGTTATGGCCAGCACGAAGTGCTTGAGAAAAATATTACGAATTACTACCTGTATACATCTAAGACAAAGGACCTCCTCAGACAACTGGTACAACATAGAAGAGTACGTAACTTTGAGGCTTCCCTGGTGCGCAAGGATGGAAAGATAATACAATGTATTTGTAACGTTAGATTGAAAATTGGCATCGAGGGATCATTAGAAGTCGAAGGAGTGGTGAGAGACATAACCAAGTTAAAAGAATCGAATGAGCAACTTATGCAGGCCAAAGAGGTAGCAGAACGTTCGTTAAAGGTAAAAGAGGAATTTCTGGCAAATATGAGCCATGAAATTCGTACCCCTATGAACGGGATTATCGGTATGTTGGATCTGCTTAGTGCCAGCCCACTACAACCACCACAAACAGGGTATTTAGATACTATTAAGAAATCTTCAGCACTGTTAATGGAGATCCTTAATGATATCCTTGACCTGTCAAAAATTGAAGCAGGCAAGATGCGATTAAGAAAATCAGCTGTTGAACTTAGACAGGTGATCGGTAAACTCTATGCGCTGTTCTTGCAACAGGCCACTAGTAGAAGAATCAATCTGGCTTACTATATACATCCCCGGTTGCCTGAATATGTTATAGTTGATGAAACCAGGTTAATGCAGATCATCTCAAACCTGCTCTCGAATGCCCTCAAATTTACCAATGATGGCGGCAGTATTCACTTAAGTATGAAACCTCAGTTCAAGTACGACAAAACCCACGTTATTAAGGTTAATGTAAGAGATACCGGAATTGGAATTGCCAAGGAACACCTGGATAATTTGTTTAGTAGTTTTAGCCAGGTAGATGACTCCTCCACCAAAGCATTTGGCGGGACAGGTCTGGGACTGCGAATCTCAAAAGAGCTTAGTGAATTAATGAACGGGAATATTGGTGTTTACTCAACTCCTGATTTGGGAAGTACTTTCTGGTTTACTTTCGAGGCCCTGGCTACAGACAAAGAAACGGTTGAAAAGGAGAAAGAGAAAGAAAAGGAAGAAGAGAGCACTATTTCCCTAGGAATATTCGCTGATATTAATCCACAGATACTACTGGTTGATGACAATCTGGTTAATAGACAGGTGGCTGGGGAGATCCTAAAATCTGCCGGCTGTCAGGTAGACCTAGCCAAAAATGGACATGAAGCCATAGAAATGGCTACCCGGAAAGATTATGATCTGATCTTTATGGACATTCAAATGCCGCAAATGGACGGAGTGACTGCCACAAAAACCCTCAAAAATATGAAACTACCCGGTTTACCACCTATTGTAGCAATGACTGCATATGGTATGGAACCGGATCGGGAAAGGTTCTTGAACCAGGGAATGGACGACTACCTGTCAAAACCTATTAAAGCCAATAACTTAATAAACAAGGTGAAGAAATGGGTAAACGGACAGCCAGAAGAACCTGATCAAAAAACCGTTGAAACTGACCATTTTAGTATCATCAATAAAGATATTATCGCCCAGTTGACCAAATATAGCGGGCCGGAGATGGTCAAAGAGATATTGAGGGATTTCGAAAAAGAGACGCAGGAACAGCTTGACCAGTGTCACCATTCATTAAGCAATGGAGATTATCAAAGTATTCTTAGTAATTTGCACACTTTGAAAGGCAGTGCTGGCACCTTAGGAGTAGCGAAACTGGCACAAAAAACCAAGGAAATAGAGTCAGACCTAAAGGTGAAAAAGTACAATCAAGCACCGGAAGATCTGCTGGAGTTAAACAAAATCTTCAAGGAATTTCAGAAAAATTATCACAATATTCTAAATTTATAGACAAAACAAATTATCCATGTCAAAGAAAGTACTGATTGCTGAAGACAGTTCTGTAATACAGAACTTAACCAAGAAAATTTTACAGATGCAAAGCTTCGACATCTCTGCCGTGAAAAATGGTCAACAAGTATTGGATGTTTTGCAAAACAAACACTTTGACATAATACTGATGGACATTAATATGCCAGTCATGGATGGCATGGAATGTACACGAAACATAAGGGCGATGTCCGATCCAGAGAAAGCCCGAATACCTATTATTGCCATAACCGGAAACGCCCAGAATTACTCCATTGCTGAATTCAAAGAAGCCGGTATAGATGATTACCTGCCTAAGCCCTTGAACTTTGATGTTCTGGTGGAAACGGTTAAAAAATACACCGAGAGCTAACCTGAATGGAAGTCAGATATACCAAGCATTTTTTGAACAAACTTGAAGATCTTTTTAGCGAGACCGCCTACCAATTAAGATACGAAAAAGGATCTTTTAATTCGGGATACTGCATTTTACGGAACACTAAAGTCGCCGTTGTTAACAAATATTATACCACGGAAGGTAAGATCAACTGTCTCATTGATATTTTGAAGAAAATAAATTTAGAAGAAAACTCCCTCGGATATAAAAATCAAAAATTGTATCTAAGCCTATTTCAAACAAAGATTGAACTTTGAAGGTCTCTTTTCTTGGTACTGGTACTTCTCAGGGTGTACCTGTCATAAATTGTTCCTGTCCGGTTTGTAACTCCATAGATTATAGGGACAAAAGACTTCGTACTTCATTACTAGTTCAAAACGAAGGCAGCAATGTAGTTATTGACTGTGGTCCTGACTTCCGTCAGCAGGCTCTGGTACAACGAATTGACCGACTTGATGCGGTTATTTTTACCCACGAACACAAAGATCATGTAGGTGGCCTGGACGATATCAGGCCTTATAGCTATCAGCAACGATTAGATATTCCAGTATACGCTAGCAGCCGGGTAATTGACCACCTAAGGTTAGAATACCCCTACATATTTACGGAAACCACATATCCAGGTATTCCCAAAATAAAAATATTCGAAATAGATGGACGTCCTTTTAAGGCTGGCGGCATTGATTTTGTCCCGATTCAGGTTATGCACCATAAACTGCCAGTCTGGGGATATCGTATTAAGGATTTTACATATATCACCGATGCCAATTACATTGAGAAATCTGAGAAACAAAAAATAGAAGGTTCTAAAATATTGGTGCTTAATGCTTTGCAAATCGATCCTCATATCTCACATTTTAATCTCGATGAAGCCATTGCCCTGGTAACCGAGCTCCGGCCTGAAAGGGCTTACTTTACTCATATAAGCCATCGATTAGGGTTACATCAGAAAATATCCAAACAGCTACCTGAATATATCCACCTGGCTTATGATGGACTTACTCTGGACATTTAAGGGTGCATAATAATTACTACTTGCTTCGTCAATTAGGTTATCGGCTTAAGGACCGACTCACCGGCGCACTCCTGCATTCTTGCTACAGCCAGGATAAAGATGAATTGGTGATACAATTTGATTTTGATGATAAGGAGTTTTTTATCCAGGCCGTCATGCGTCCCGACCTTTCAATGTTACGTATTCCTCGGAATTTTATTCGTGCTAAAAAAAACAGTGTAAATCTTTTTACAGAAATAAATAACGCTCAGGTACAGGACGTCTTCTGTTTTGAATATGAAAGATGCCTTTGCCTAAAATTGGAGTCAAGCTGGAGTTTGTTGTTCAAAATGTTTGGAAACCAGTCAAATGTGGTGCTGTGCAAAAACGGGAAAGCATATGCTCTGTTTAAGCACAAACTTACCGCAGATCTTAATGTTACCACCGGTGCAATGAACAGGAAATTTAAGGTAAGTAGACAACGATTCGATGAATTACAAGGAGATTTTCATAAGATGTTACCAACGTTGGGTGGAACTGTAAGAAAACACCTAATAAAATGTGGATATGATGAGATGGGCATGAATGAAAAATGGGCCATGATAAAGAAAGTACTGGGAACGTTGGAAAAACCTAACTACTACTTATATCACCAGGAGTCTGGTCCGGTACTCTCAATGTTGGAACCTACAGACTACTTCTTTCATACTAAGCATGTCGGTGAAGGATTAGATGAGTTCTTTCACCAATATGTCCGGATGAAGCAATTGATCTCGCTACAAAAGATGTTGCTCAGGCTTTTGGAACGAAGAAAAAAAAGAGCCGAGGGCGTTATTCGGAAATCTCAAAACAGACTAACACAACTGGAAAAAGAAGTTGGACATCGAGAAATTGCAGATATAATAATGGCCAATATGCATCTCATTCCCTCGGGTGCTGCCAATGTTGAGCTTCCCGATTTCAAAACCGGGAAACCCATTTCCATAAAACTAAAGCCGGATCTTACTCCCCAGAAGAATGCTGAGCAATACTATAGAAAATCAAAGAATCAGCGCAAAGAAGTTGAGGTTTTGCGTCAAAATTTAAGCAGGAGCCAGCTACAGTTAAGCATGACAGAAGAACATATTGTATTTTTGAATCAATGTAAGGACCTGAAATTAATAAGAAACTATGCCAAAGATCATAAGCTTAACCCTGCTAAACAAACAAAGGATCCATGGTCATTATTTAAAGAATTCAAGTTTCAGAATTTTGTGATACTCATCGGTAAAAATGCTACCAACAATGACCTGCTTACTCAAAAATTTGCCCACAAGGAAGACCTTTGGTTGCACGCAAAGGATGTAAAAGGCTCGCATGTTATTATTAAACATTTACCCGGCAGACCCTTTCCTTCTACTGTAATTGAGTCAGCCGCACAGCTTGCAGCTTATTACAGTAAACGAAAAAATGATTCACTTTGCCCTGTGATCTATACACCTAAGAAATACGTTCGTAAATCTAAAGGTGCGTCACCAGGTCAAGTTGTGGTTGAAAGGGAAAAAGTTCTTTTGGTTGTCCCAAAAGCCGGATCATTCGGCAATAGAGATCTTTAGTGAATTGGTTCGATATCGGGCTTGAATAGGCATAGATGCGGTATTGATAAACACATCTCCCTTTTCTAGACACCCTTCTTCACGCAATACGTTTTCAATATCTGAAAACGTTAAGTCGGTACTTTCCATATTATCGTAATAGACACTCCTGATTCCCCAAACCAAACTTAAAGTATAGGGCAGGGACTTATTGTGGGTGAAAACAAAAATATGGGCTTTCGGTCGATTTCCTGCCAATCTATAAGCAGTATATCCAGACTCAGTCATACCAGTAATCGCCACCGCATCGGTGTCCCTGGCAAGCCGGCAGGCAGAAAGTATTAGGTTATTATTATAATAGGTCTCGGACTCTGGATTCAACTTACGGTGCTTAAAATAGATATCGGCCTTGTTTTCAACTGATTGTATGGTTTTAGACATACTCTTAATTACTTGAATCGGGTACTTTCCTACTGCTGTTTCTGCAGACAGCATTAAAGCATCTGCCCCGTCAATGATAGAATTAGCAATGTCATTAGTCTCTGCCCGGGTGGGTCGAGCATTTTCGATCATGCTTTCCATCATTTGAGTAGCGATTATTACTGGCTTGAACTGTCTATTGCACTTGCTTACGATCATTTTTTGGACCATTGGAACATCTTCCATCAACGTTTCCACTCCAAGGTCACCTCGAGCCACCATCAAACCATCGGAAGCCTCAATTATGTTATCTATCTCATTTATCGCCTGAGGCTTTTCTATTTTTGCAATTACTTTGCAATTCTTACCGGCCTTTTTAATAATATCTTTCAATTCTATAACGTCATTGGCCGTCCTCACAAAAGAAAGAGCAATCCAAGCCACTTCATTGCGTAATCCGAATTCCAGATCATTCCGGTCCTTGCTCGTCAGTGACGGGGCGCTTACTTCTGTGTTAGGCAGGTTGATCCCTTTCCTGGGTTTTAGCCGTCCGCCGTGAATTACCCGCGTGAATACCTGATGACTATCAAAATCGGTGACCACAACCTCAATTTTTCCATCGTCGATCAAAATCACATCATCAACTTTGACATCCGTTGGTAAAAATTGATAAGTGGTACTCACTCGTTGAGAAGTACCTATCACCTCTTCAGTAGTTATAACAAATGTGGCGTCTTCTTCTAAAATCACCTCTCCATTTTCAACCTCTCCAATACGGATTTTGGGGCCTTGCAGATCCTGTAGAATACAAATATGAGTACCTAACTCGTCATTCAAGCTTCGTATAATGTCCAGTACCTTCTGATGATCCTGGTGACGTCCATGTGAGAAATTGAGCCGGAATACATCTACACCACTAGTGATGAGTTGTTTTAATATTTTTCGGCTGCTACTGGCGGGTCCCACCGTAGCCACAATTTTCGTCTTGTTGAATAAAAGGTCTTTAGTCATCTAGAATTAGAATATTAGGTTATCTCGTGATTTGAGTTGGTCGACACTGATTTGATTGATCATTTGAATACCATTAATGTTTTTCAATGAATCGCGAACCTCCTGGACTACCAGCGTATCTTCAAAGCCTTCAATTAACATCAGAAAGTCAAATTGTTTCAATTCCGGAATAAGAAGCTGCATAGATGCACAAAATTCCTCCCTTGACCGATTAATGATCAAACGAATACTACTGTGTTCCGTTTGATAAAGGTAATTGCTAATGCAAAGTTTCTCATTACCGAGGAAGTGGAAGATTTCATCGTGTTGTTTTACCAGTTTGATACCAAGCTCCTGGTTGATGATCCAGGCTAGTTTATACTCTTTCAGCTGAGATACAATGGCCAACAATGAAAAATCGAAATCAAAGCTGGTAATTAATCTATTTTTCTTCATGTACCCCGGTGATTGGGCGTTAAAGCTAATGAAATTATGTATTAACGAGCACTAAATTATACTAAAACAGAGGTGCTGAAGATTATCCAAATAGTTTGACATTATTGGATTAAATGTATTTCTTTGCAGAGTATTTTCACTAAATAATTTATACAATGTCTGATATAGCACAAAAAGTTAAAGGGATTATCATAGACAAGCTGGGTGTTGAAGAGTCGGAAGTAACTCCCGAAGCAAGCTTTACCAATGATCTGGGAGCTGATTCCCTTGATACTGTTGAATTGATAATGGAATTCGAAAAAGAGTTTAATATTTCTATCCCCGACGATCAGGCCGAGAATATTGCCACTGTTGGCCAAGCAATTTCTTATTTAGAAGAAAACGTAAAGTAATTTTAGGTACCCTACCTAATTCCCCATATTTTAATGCAATTTAAACGCGTTGTAATTACAGGTCTAGGAGCCCTTACTCCAATAGGAAATACTGTCCAGGAATTCTGGACAAATTTGTCTAAGGGGGTAAGTGGTGCCGCACCTATTACACGGTTTAATGCAGAAAAATTCAGGACACGTTTTGCTTGCGAACTAAAAAACTTTGATCCCGCCGACTTTCTTGATCGCAAGGAAATCCGTAAAATGGATCCGTTTACTCGCTATGCTGTAGTTGCAGCCCAGGAGGCCATGGAAGACTCCGGGTTAGACCTGGAAGCAATAGACCGTGATCGAGCCGGGGTGATCTGGGGCTCGGGAATTGGAGGGCTTCGCACATTTCAAGATGAAGTTACGGCATTTTCTGAAGGTGACGGCACACCTCGGTTTAACCCTTTTTTTATTCCCAAAATGATTGCTGATATAAGCGCTGGCTATATCTCTATCAAATATCAACTTCGGGGCCCGAATTTTGTCACTGTCTCTGCTTGTGCTTCGGCAACCAATGCTTTAATTGATGCCTTTACCTATATACAAACGGGTCGGGCGGACATTATGGTATCAGGAGGTTCTGAGGCCGCCGTAACTGAAGCTGGTATCGGTGGATTCAATGCCATGAAGGCATTATCAGTAAGAAATGATGATCCCGCAACAGCGTCAAGGCCCTTTGATAAAGACCGTGACGGGTTTGTGCTTGGCGAAGGTGCTGGTGCTTTAATCCTGGAAGATTATGAACATGCAAAGGCCAGGGGCGCTAATATCTACGCTGAGTTAGCTGGTGGCGGAATGTCGGCAGACGCCTACCATATTACCGCTCCCCATCCGGAGGGAATAGGTGCTACCAACGTAATGATCAATGCACTAAAGGACGCCAATATGGAACCTTCAGATGTTGACTATATCAATGTCCATGGAACCTCTACACCCCTAGGCGATGTTAGTGAAACTTTGGCAATTCAGCGGGTATTCGGTGACCATGCCTACAAACTTAATATCAGTTCAACTAAATCAATGACAGGGCATTTGCTGGGGGCTGCCGGAGCTATCGAGGCCATCGCCTCAATCATGGCTTTAAAAAACCAATTGATCCCTCCTACTATAAACCATTTCACAGACGACGAGAATCTTGACAATAAGCTGAATCTCACCTTTAATACTTCTCAGAAACGTGAGGTCAAGGTAGCCTTAAGCAACACCTTCGGCTTCGGCGGTCATAATACCTCGATCATTTTTCGGAAAGTATCAGAGTAGATGTCTTTTTGGGAGAAAATCCTGGGTAAAACTGCTCTGTCAGAAAAGGACCACCATTTTAGTGATGCTATTACCAGCATAGTCGGAAGCAAACCTAAGAATCTGGATCTTTTTAAACTAGCAACCCTTCACAGCTCTGCAGGTAAAGTCACCAAAGGGGGATTTAGAGAAAGTAACGAACGTCTCGAGTTTCTAGGAGACGCTACTCTTAGTATGGTGGTGGCCGAGTACTTATTCAAAAAATACCCGTTTGAGGATGAAGGGTTCCTCACTGAGATCCGGTCCAGAATTGTAAAAAGGGAAACTTTAAACAGGCTGGCGAAGAAACTTGGAATTCCCAGCCTGGTTGAACTTCAAGATAAAATCCAAAGCAAAAAAAGCAATTCCATTTATGGAAATGCCTTAGAGGCTGTTATTGGAGCAGTTTTCCTAGACCGGGGATATGCATTTTGCAAGAATTTTATTCTGGTAAAAATAGTCGAACAGCATTTAGATATACCACAGATCATACATACAGATTCTAACTTCAAAAGTAAGATTATTGAGTGGGCTCAGAAGGAAAGTAAAGAAATTGTATTTGAGCCAGTGACTCAGTCCGGTACATCTGTTTATAACGAATTTGAGATAACCTTGTTGATAGATAAACAACAGGTTTCCAGAGGAATCGGCACCTCCAAAAAAAAAGCTGAGCAGGATGCAGCCCTGAAAGCTTGTGAAAAGTTAAATCTACTTTAAGTGAGATTATTTAATTACTTTCGTAGCCACATTCAGGAACCATGACCAAGATCAAATTAGCGGGTGCTGCCCTAAATCAGACCCCTTTGGGTTGGAAAAACAATCTTGAAAATATAAGGGAGGCCATATCAATCGCACAATCAGAAGGCGTTTCTATCTTATGCTTACCTGAGTTGTCCATTACCGGATATGGCTGTGAAGATTTATTTCTAAGTAGCTGGCTCTCCAAAAGTGCACTCAATCATCTGGCTGAAATTGCCAGTTGGTGCGCTGACATCAGCGTATGTGTTGGACTTCCCATATGGTATGAAAAAGCCCTGTACAATTGTACTTGCCTAATTCATAATAAGCAGATCCAGGGATTCATACCCAAACAACACTTAGCCAATGAAGGCGTACATTATGAACCCAGATGGTTTACTGCCTGGCCATCCGGCCTTCTTAAAGAATTCGTTTACCACGAGCAGAACTATCCGTTTGGTGACCGTCTATACCAACTTCACGATATCCTTATCGGATTTGAAATCTGTGAAGACGCTTGGGTTGGAGACCAACGGCCAGCATGCAGGTTATTTGAGAGAGGTGTGCAGCTGGTCTTGAATCCCTCGGCTAGTCATTTTTCTTTCCGGAAATCTGCCTACCGAGAGAACCTGGTAGTAGAAAGTTCGCGCAAGTTTGAATGTGCTTATATTTATAGCAACCTGTTGGGCAACGAAACCGGGCGTATGATCTTTGACGGGGATATTTTTATTGCTCAAAAAGGCAGATTGATCCAACGCAACCTCAAAATGTCATATAAGCAGGTCAATCTAACCAGTGCAATATTGGATTTTTCAAATCCAGCAAACAGTTTGGCTGAGTTAAAAAATGACACCAAGAGCATCAAAGCGGAATTCACCAATGCTGTGACTCTGGCACTTTTTGATTATTTGAGAAAAAGCAAAAGCAAAGGTTTCGTAGTTTCTTTGAGCGGGGGAGCCGACTCGTCCACCTGCGCGGTGCTGGTTACGGAAATGGTCCGTCGAGGAATCGAGGAACTGGGAGTGGAAAAGTTCCTAATAAAGGCGGGACTGGACAGTTTGATTGCAAAAACAAAATCCAGCAGTATAGAAGAAGCCTTAGGACCTATTATGAAGGAAATCCTTACCTGCGTTTATCAGGCCACCGAAAACAGCTCACCAAA
This sequence comes from Flammeovirgaceae bacterium, assembly GCA_003229495.1. Lineage (GTDB taxonomy): Bacteria > Bacteroidota > Bacteroidia > Cytophagales > Cyclobacteriaceae > SZUA-3. Next base: position 3,977 of record QIEB01000037.1, on the reverse strand, counting down.
AACCTTTGAATCAGCCAGAAGCTTGGCTATGGCTCTGGGGGCTACCTTTCATCATTGGAATATTGATCAGGAAGTTAGCTCATATCGTGATAAAATTGAGCGGGCGCTAGCACGTACGCTTAGCTGGGAGCGTGATGATATCGCTCTACAGAATATTCAGGCACGAACCCGGGCCCCAGCTATTTGGATGCTGGCGAATATAAAAAACGCTTTACTCATCAGCACTTCTAATCGCAGTGAAGGCGACGTGGGGTATGCCACTATGGATGGGGACACCTGTGGAAGCATTGCTCCAATAGCAGCTGTCGACAAGAAATTTATTCTGGAATGGTTGGTCTGGGCTGAAAAGACCCTGGGATACGAAGCGCTATCATCTGTGAATAAGCTACAGCCAAGTGCCGAATTAAGGCCTTTGGAACGAAATCAAACTGATGAGGCAGACCTGATGCCTTATAATGTAATTGTTGCAATTGAACAATTGGCAATCAGAGACCACCTGAGTCCTTTGGAAGTTTACCGCGAATTAAAACCAGCACAATTGAAATCTGAAGACATGCTGGCATTATACATCACAAAATTCTTTAAACTGTGGTCACGAAATCAATGGAAAAGAGAGCGAATAGCTCCCTCATTCCACCTGGATGAATTCAATATTGACCCCAAAACCTGGTGTCGCTTTCCTATTCTCTCCGGAGGATTTAACCAAGAACTCGAGTTATTAGAGAAAATTGCGGTCAAACAAACATAAATTTCCAATCAAATTATAAACCTGAGTCATGACGCTATTCAACTATATTGTATGGGATCCCAATAAAGAGATTTTTAGACTCCCCATCAACGACCATCCCATCGTATGGTACGGGTTACTGTTCGCCATGGCATTCATCATCGGTCAGCAGGTCATGTTCTATATTTTCAAGTCGGAAAAAAAGACCAGCCAGGACGTTGAAACCCTTACCCTTTACATGGTCATTGCCACAGTCATTGGAGCACGCCTTGGCCATGTCTTGTTTTACGATCCCATAGGTTATCTTCAAAACCCATTGGACATCTTAAAAGTATGGGAAGGCGGATTAGCCAGCCATGGGGCGGCCATTGGTATCTTGACGGGTATTTATGTATACTCGAGAAAAAAAGCCGGGCAATCCTATCTGTGGGTAGTTGACCGGGTGGTAATAATCGTAGCGCTGGCCGGGTCTTTTATCAGGTTTGGCAATTTCATTAATTCTGAAATAGTGGGATTACCTACTGATAGTTCCAATGGTGTAGTGTTTGCCCGAGCCCTTGAAGAGGCCATTGAAACAGATCAATTTATTAAAAGCGCTGAGGCTTCTAAGGCTTCGCCCGCATCAGACAGTCTGGATATGACGGCACCGGTACTTTTGCGTCTGGAGTTCATTGCAGCCATGGGTCAAGCTGAAGCAACAGGATACTTGCAGAACAGGTTAAAGAGTATATTGAACAATCTCAGTTCAAGGTCTGAACCGCATATTAAGTATTCTCAAGAGGGGCCTCTGGCTTATCGTCTGGTGCCCACTACCGGAGAAGGTCTGGCGGCGGAAGTATTAATAGAAGGTATTCCCAGACATCCAGCGCAATTATACGAATCCATATCCAGCTTACTGCTGTTCTTCTTTCTTTTGTACCTGTGGAGCAGAAAGAAAGCCGAAACACCTGAGGGCCTAATTTTCAGTTTGTTTCTTATTGTTCTTTTTGGCCTTCGTTTTGTATACGAGTTTTTCAAAGAGAATCAAGAAGCGTTTGAAGATGATATCCCACTTAATATGGGACAATGGTTGAGTATCCCCTTAATTATTGCAGGTATCATACTTATTTTCAGGGTTATGAAAAAAAACAAAAAAATCAAGGGACCGGATCATAACCTTGTCCACCCCAGGGATGGCAACGAATGATCCTTTTGATAGCCAACCAAGTACCTCGAACCAACCCATGCCTTAGTATTGCACGTTTCGAATAGTGTGAACAGGTTGGAGAGAACCTGCATGAAGCAGGAAAGAATGGAGAAATGATACTTTGGTATATTATAATAGGGAAAACAAAAATTTTCCTTGCCCTCTTCTTCATGACCATAAACATACATAAATTGCAGATTGAGCCATATAAAATCTCTAGGAATTGTACTATTACTCTTCAAATAATACTATCAATTGAAGAAATCTCTAGTTTATGTCAGATTTGGAAACCATTTCAATTTAAATCAACTTTAAATAAAACTAGCTTTAAGTTTATCTAGCCGAGGCATTTTACATTGTATAGTTTGAGGTTATTGTTGTTGGTCCTATTGTGGGGTAGTGTAGAGTTTCTGGGAGCTCAAAATTCTACCAATAGTACCCTATTGGCAAAATCTCAGCAAGAAACTTCAGATATTGACTCCAGCCAGTTTCAAGATGTACTAATCGGCAATGTATTCATCACTGGCAATCGCAAAACCAAGGAAAAGATTATTCTGAGAGAGCTGGCCTTAAAACCAGGTGCAGTATTTTCTAAGATCGACCTACCGATAATTATTCAGAAAGATAAAGAAAAACTGATCAACACCAGACTCTTCCTGGAAGTGGATATTCAATTGATTGAACGGACACAGGAAGTTGTAGACCTGGTAATACAGGTGAAAGAAAGATGGTACTTCTTCCCTTCACCCATTTTTAAGCTTGCTGACCGTAGTTTTAACGAATGGTGGGTCAACCAGGGGCGCGATCTTTCCAGAGTCAACTACGGAGTTAGGTTGACCCAGTACAATTTCAGAGGCCGTCGTGAAACTGTAAAAATGATTGCTCAGTTCGGCTTTTCCAAAACCCTGGCGCTTAATTATGTGATCCCTGAATTTGATCAGAAACAACGAAATGGGTTGATTTTTAATATCGCCTACCAGGATCAAAAGAATCTTTCTTATCGGTCTACTGAAAATAAGCAGACCTTCCTTGAGTCGGAGGAACTGCTTCTAAAATCATTGAGTACCAGCATAACCTGGACCCATCGATATTCATTTTATAATAAACACTTTTTTACTTTTGGCTTCAACCGGGCAAGCATAAATGATACCATTGCGCAACTAAACCCAAATTACTTTCTGGATGGTAATACCCAACAACGTTACTTTACCATCAGTTATCTTTTTACCAGGGACCTGCGTGACTATATAGCTTATCCTCTTAAGGGTTACCATCTTTCGTTACTGGCTGAGAAAAACGGATTGGGTATATATGATGACTTAAACCGTTTTAGCATGCGGGCCAGTTATGCCCAATACTTCGCGTTAAAGAACAATTTTTTCCTGAGCAGCCGTATAACCGGAGTAACCAGTTTCCCAAAAAGACAAGCATATTACAATACCGATGCTATTGGATACCGGCCGGATGAGATTAGAGGATACGATCTGTATGTAGTAGAGGGGCAGAATTATGTAATCCACAAAATAACCTTTAAAAAACTACTGTTCTCCAAAGAACATCAAATAAAAAGTGTTCCCATACCACAATTCCAAAAAATTCCCCTGGCTGTTTATCTAAAAGCATTCTTTGATTCAGGCTACGTGAAAAATGAATTTACAGACCCTGAAAACACCGCGTTATCTAACAAATACCTGTTTGGGGGAGGTATTGGTCTGGACATTGTTACATACTACGACCTGGTGCTCCGGTTGGAGTACTCCATCAACGATCGCGCCAATACCGGTTTCTTTATCAATGTGAGGGCCGACATCTAAATTCACCCATATCAGGTGATTAATCCCTGATTATTCGTTAAATTTGACCCCCATTCTACCAGAAACATACCTTGGTGGTCATAAGATTATTCGTCACTTTCCTTCTTTTTTACCCCTTTTATTGCGTAGGCAATGAGGGCCTGTGGCTACCTATACAATTGAAGAGACTCCAGGGGGTAGATCTTCAAAAGATGGGTCTACAACTAACTTCAGAGGAGATCTACAGTATTAATAGCAGTAGCCTGAAGGA
>QIEB01000518.1 GCA_003229495.1 Flammeovirgaceae bacterium | reverse complement strand
AATTAACAACAAATCAATGAGTGGAATAAAGAGATATGGAGCCGACAAGTCAGGACTTGGGGGTCACAATTTACCATTTGCCAGAGCAGTAGAAGCGGATGGATGGCTGTATGTATCCGGACAAGTTGCCATGGAGGATGGCGAAGTAATAGATGGTGGTATTATTCCTCAAGCACACAAAGCCATTCAAAATATGCTGGCAATTCTCGATGAAGCCGGTTACCATAAAGAACACATTGTTCGATGTGGTGTGTGGCTCGATGACACTCGTGATTTTTGGGCCTTTAACAAAGTCTATGGCTCCTACTTTGGAGGAGAGCATGCACCTTCGCGGGCCTGTGTTCGGGCAACGTTGATGGTGGATTGTAAAGTGGAGATTGATTGTGTTTGTTATAAAGAGAACTAGTGCTGATATTAATTTTTGCTTTTTAAGACAATACCTCAATTGTTTGTAGTCCTTTTTAAAGGAGACCTGGGGCAGGAAAAAATGCCAAGGTATTATTCCAATCTTATTATGTTAATTCAAAGCGTGGGTTAAATTCAGGCAAGTCATATTCATTTCCGAAATAGCATGAGAAATACCATTACTGCACTTTTTATTACTGGCATAATTCTACAGCATTTTACCGGACAGGCACAAACGGACACTATTGTATATAAACTGACCATTGGACAAGAGATGGTTAATAGGGCTAACAAGGAAGTGATGGGTATGACCATCAATGGCAGTATACCAGGCCCAACCATCAGATTTAAGGAAGGGGGCTATGCCGTAATATATGTGAAAAACGAAATGGAAGAGGAAACTTCTATTCATTGGCATGGTTTATTGCTTCCCAATTTCTATGATGGGGTTCCTTATTTAACAACTCCACCCATCGAGCCGGGCCAGACTTTAAAATATGAGTTTCCGCTCAGACAATCAGGCACTTACTGGTATCACTCACATACCATGTTGCAGGAGCAAAGCGGGGTATACGGCGCTTTTGTAATTGACCCTGAAAAAAAGACATTGGACCATAATAAAGAATTGGTGATAGTATTGTCTGACTGGACTAACGAAAAGCCAAATACCGTAATGCGGTACTTGAAGCGTAGCACGGAGTGGTACAATATTCGAAAGGGGACCGCCACTCCACTAAATAAAGTGATTTCCAGAGAAGGACTTGGGGCACAATTAAAATTCTGGAAACAGCGCATGGAAAGCCCGGATATTGCTGATATATATTACCCAGCCTTTTTGGCAAATGGAGAACAAACACAGGAGTATCCCGAATTTAACCCTGGAGATAAGGTAAGATTGCGAATTATTAATGGAGGGGCCTCCACTTCATTCTGGATGACTTTTGGAGGAGAAGATCCTTTGTTGGTTTCGGCAGATGGCCCGGACGTGGTACCGGTAAAACACAATAAGACATTTATTGGAGTAGCCGAAACCTATGATTTTATTGTTACCATTCCCCAAGAAGGCAAGATCGAGTTCAGGGCCACCGCCCAGGATGGTTCCGGATCCACTTCGGTTTTTCTGGGAACGGGGAAGATACTTGCAGCTCCGGATGTGCCAAGACCGGATAAAATAGCCATGATGAAACGAATGGCCCAAATGAAAATGCGGATGGGGGCTCCCGGCATGAAATTCAGGCCAAAGCATGACGACCCCTATCGGTTAAAAGCAAATTGGGGCATGTTGATGAGTGGAAAGATGGCTGATATGCCAGGGATGGAAATGCCAAAAGATTCTACAGAAATAGGGGCAGGGCACAAGCATTTGGGAAATACGGATATGCCAGGGAGGAATATGTTTTCGGAATATAACTACGACTACCTTAAATCCCCCCAAAAAACCAGCTATTCGCAGGAAGCGCCGGTAAGAGAAATACTGCTTAACCTTACAGGAAATATGCAGCGTTATATTTGGAGTATTAACGGGATCCCCTTATCCGAAACGGATAAAATTAAAATAAAGAATGGAGAAGTAACACGCATTACTTTCAACAACCTGACCATGATGCACCACCCTATGCACCTACATGGTCATTTTTTTAGAGTAATCAACAAAAACGGGGCTTATTCACCCCTTAAGCACACGGTCAACGTACCGCCTATGCAGCGGATAACTATAGAATTTTATGGTGATGAATATGGAGACTGGTTCTTCCACTGCCACATTCTCTATCACATGATGGGCGGTATGGCCCGGGTATTTAGCTACGATACACCGCGCGACCCGAGAATGGAAGAGTATCCGCTGTCGAAACTTGTATATGAAACCAACCAGTTCTATAGCTGGGGGATGTTAGATGCGGCTTCCCATATGGCAACCCTGAACCTGGTTTCATCGAATATCAGGAATCAATTTAACTTTACCCTGGAATATGGCTGGAACAAGAACTTGGAAACAGAATTTACCTACGAACGGTATTTATATGACTATTTCACGGTATTCGCAGGTGTAAACATTGAAAACACCACCAGCAAAAGCTTAGATGATATTAAAACCATCGCAGTAGCCGGTTTCCGTTTCCTAACCCCTTATTTGTTTAATCTCGATGTACGCATAGATAACGAATTGCGACCAAGAGTGAGCATAGGCAGATCTATTATGTTATTCCCAAAATTTTCAGTATTTGGATATTATGAATACCAAGTGGACTTTGGCTGGGTGAATACTTTGGTGGAAGATGTTAATAACGTTAAGGAAATAGTCTGGAGCGCCGGAGCAGAATACATGTTATCCAGAGATTTTTCCGTAATGGCGAGCTATGATAACCGTTTTGGAGGCGGTGGGGGTCTTTCAATCAGGTTTTAATTAAAGAAGTCCTGGTGGATACCTCTCAATAAGAGTGATTCAAATTAGAACCATGGTTTTAACCCCATTAACAGCGATCCCAGTTGGCAAAAGATGCTGGCAAAGATGGGGTTTCCAGAGTGAATCCGAATGACCGCTATTGGCCCAGACTGTGTGAAAACGCACCACAAAAGCATAATATTAATCAACTCAATTGGTGACATTTGTCATATTGATCGATAGCTCATTTCGACAAATTTGGTATACAGGATCCACGTAGAACACTGTAGAACACTATTATGAGCACCTCAACATCACCGGAAAAGAGCACGGTAAAGGAAGAAATTGTACCAAGCCTACCCGGTGAACACATTGTAGAAATTGTGAGTGACTCCGGCGAAGGGGCGCAGAAATGCGGGCAGAGCTTTGCTGCCATATCTGCGAAGATGGGAAATGGTGTATGGACAGTAGAAATAATCCCAGCAGAGATCCATCCCCCCTCAAGAACCATAGAAAGCGCTTCAGGAATCAGGATCCGTTTTGGGTCAACTAAAGTGACTAATATGGGCGATGAAGCTGAATTAATGGTCGCCCTTAATGAACAAGTCCCTTATGCCCGGATCCTCCAGAAAGCCTATAAGGAGGGCACCATTATGCTCCTGGAAAACAAATGGGCCACCGATCAATCGGAGCACATAAAAACTCAGTATGCTACGGCGCTCAAGGATTTTGAGGCCAGGGGCTACAAAGTGATTGAAATACCCATGGAAGTGGAGTGTCTCAAAATCATAAAGAGCGCTCGCAAGGGCAAAAATATGTGGGTGCTTGGAATGCTTTGTTATATCTATGATCGAAATCTGGATATAGCCAAAAATCAGATCCGGCACACCTTTCGCACTAAGCCCGAAGCTGTAATCGAATCAAACTTACTGTTGTTGCAGGGTGGTTATGACTGGGCGGCCGACAACCTTGACTTTCAGTATCCTATCAAACCGATGGAGTTGAAGGAGGAAATGGTAGTCATGAACGGGAATGAAGCCGTTGGAATGGGCATATTGGCAGCAGGGATAGAGGTCTGTTCCATGTATCCGATTACTCCAGCAACTTCAACCTCTCACTTTCTCGCGGAATGTATAGAAAATAGTGGCGGCCTCATCCACCAGGCCGAGGATGAAATAGCGGCCATCGGTTTTGCAATAGGGTCCTCCTATGCTGGAAAAACAGCTGTTACCATTACTTCCGGACCTGGTTTGGCACTTAAAAATGAATTCATAGGCCTGGCAGCTATGGGAGAGGTACCACTGGTGATCGTGGACGTGCAACGTGGCGGTCCTTCAACGGGTTTACCCACGAAGGTGGAGCAGGGAGATCTGTTAGCTGTGCTTTATGGGCAGCCGGGAGATACTCCAGTAATTACCATGGCAGCATCTACCATTGAGGAATGCTTCCACTTCATCATTTTGGCGAGGAAAATTGCCGAATCTTTCCGCACTCCGGTGGTGGTGCTGACAGATGCTAATCTAGCTACCGGACAACAGCCGTTTCCCCGGCCAAAGGTGTGTAAGGAATGGTTCTCTCCACCGATCGACCAGAGTCCATGGAAACAAGGTGTGGATCCTTACGAATGGGATGAAGCAACCGGACTCAGTCGTCGGCCGATCCCCGGACAGCCCAATGGCATGTACACCCTGACCGGGCTAGCACACAGCAAGGAAGGAAAGCCCAGCTATGACCCTGAAAACAACCAGAGAACCACCGCTTATAGGAGTAAAAAGCTAGCCACCTTCAAGAACACGCTGAAACCACCTGAAATACACGGCGATAAGGAAGGTGATCTCCTTATTGTGGGATGGGGATCTACCTTAGGTGCTATTGATGAGGCTGTGGATAGGGTGCGCGCTGAGGGCGGTAGCGTATCGTCTCTCCACCTCCGATTCCTGAGCCCGCTTGAGCCTGGATTGAAGGAAATATTCAGCTGCTTTAAAAAAGTAATGACCATTGAAATCAACTATAGTGATGATGTGAGCGATCCAGTCATCAATAATGATAATAGACGCTACTCACAATTGGCATGGGTGCTTCGTGCAAAAACTCTGGTCGATATAGACTGCTACAGCAATGTAGAGGGTCAGCCACTCAGCCCTCGAAAGATAGTGAGGAAACTTCAACAAGAGTTGGAGCAATTGAAAGCTTAAAAGAAGAAGAAATTAATTACATAGGACATTAACTAGAAAGCCATGTATGGATTAAAACCAGATATACTGGTCGACTTGCCGGAAAAGTATTTTTGCCTGACGGACTATGAGAAAGTAGCAGCTAAATGGTGTCCGGGGTGCGGTGACTACGCTGTACTCGGAAACATCCAGAAGCTCTGTCGTGATGAGCAGCTCGACCCTGCAAAAACGGTTTTTGTTTCCGGTATTGGATGTTCCAGCCGTTTTCCTCACTACATGAAAACCTATGGTTTCCATGGGCTGCATGGGCGCGCTTTTCCGGTGGCAAGTGGCATCAAATGGCGCAGGCCTGATTTGCATGTGTTTGTGATCACCGGCGACGGCGACTGTTGTGCAATAGGAGCCGGTTCATGGATACATGCCATCCGCTTCAATATCGACCTGACCGTTATGCTGTTCAATAATGAGATCTACGGTTTGACCAAAAACCAGACTTCTCCTACTTCCAGGATGGGTACCGTTTCCAACACAACTCCACGAGGATCTGTGCTGCCTCCAATTAACCCCATGCAGACAACTTTGGGTGTGGGTAATGTATCGTTTGTAGCCCAGACAGTGGACTGGAATCCCCCTCATTTGTATGCGACGATCCAGGCCGCACATCGTCACAAAGGATTTTCATTTGTCCATATTATACAGCGCTGCCCTAAATTCCAATCTGACCTGGTAGAGCAGTTTACGGCCGGCAAGGACAAGTTATATTTGCTTACCGGCAATGAAGGGGTAGAACTGGATGATGTTGTCATCAAATCATTCGACCACACAGTGGAGCATGACGCGCATAACATCAACGCCGCCCGCTCCTTAGCGGAAGATCCAGACAATATTTACCTGGGCGTGCTATATCGTAATACCAAGGCACAGAGATATGATGAGTACGGAGTGCATAACATTGGCTATACCGTTGAACAGAAAATGGAAGCGTTGAATAGTGAACTTAATAAATATGCCGTTTGATTAGATCCATCACAATTGGCAATATCAACTTTCACAATGGCTAAAAAGAAAGCAGCAAGCAGTCCTTTCTCGCATTTCTTCAAAGAAGATTCAGAAGGTATGTTAAAACAGCCTGGACAGGAGGGAAGTGAGCTAACTTTTACTGACACCAAGCCCATTCCTTTCATTCCTCAGTTCACGCCGGCAAATGAGGTAGAAGTTAAAGCGGAATGGAAAAACCTGAGAAAATTCTTTGTCTCTTCCATGAAAGGCGGCTTGCCCAAGGGAACTTTCCCGTTGCACATGACCCCATCTTTGTTGTCAGACAACACCTTGTTGAATTATCCGGTCTGGATTTCACAGAACCTGAATGGAAAAAGTGAGGAAGGTGAAGTCAACTGCACATCGCTCAACTCCTTGCTGTCCAAACGCATCAATGCACTGTATCCTAAACCCAGTCAAGGTAAGCTCATCAAGATCATCTACCCAAGAATTGTGATGGAAGCCGGAGACATACTACAATCCAATGGCACGCCTGACTTCAGGACCGTATTTGAGAAAGCCACCATGAAACTGAGGGACAGCATGGCCTTGAAGGGCGCTGACAAAGAAACATTTGATACACAGCTCTCCGAACTGAAGACCAATATCCCTTTGGAAGGAGTTCTGATCCGATACGCCTCCAATGCAACTTTCAAAATACTTGAAGTTGCGCTTTCAAATGTGGCAAGGTTGGGTTACAGGGCACTCACAGCTAGAGTTAAATCAATATTGCCACAGCTTATAGATATTCTCACCGTCGAAGCCGAAAACGATCCGGAATCGACAGATTCTGAACATTTGAAGTCTTCTCTGGGATTTGCCGATAGCCTCCTGGATTTTGACAAATTATCTTCCGTTATCCCTGAGTCAGCATCGGAACATCTTTCCAAAGCACGATACGATCGGATAAGGAATGTCATCAAATCCCTCGGTGAGGGAAAAGTATTTCTTGATAGAGATGCCACACTTGTGCTGCAGGCCCATTTGCAAAGATCCAGAAAGTATCAATGGAAGGAAATCTTCAACCGATCAGAAATAATCGAAGCACCTGAAGGTAAAGCCTGCACTAGCTCGATAGACATTTATAACGAACGAATAAAGGAATTCGCCAAAATTGTTAGGGCGCTTCGCATGGGGGCTCTCGAGGTTAAAAACAAATACATCGAGGAAGTACATGATGATTTCTTTGACGCTTTTGGCTCTAACTCCTTCACAGAGGAGGAAATATTATTTTTCCCACCTGTGATTTTGATAGCTGACTCTTCGAAGCTTGTTGTCGAAGAGTTGAACGACTTTTCAAGGATGCTGCAAAGGGGTATTCCGGTAAAAACGGTTGCCCTGAAGTCAGTAGGAGTCACCAAAGTTGAGAATCCTATTGATCCGGCTTCACTGGCAGTTTCACATAGGAATACCTATGTGGCACAATCTACCTGCCTGAATCCACAGACACTGTTTGAACAATTCGAAAAAGGTATTTCTTCATTCTCCCCCTCATTCTTTCATATTGAAGTAGCCAGCGAGCAAAGCGACAAAGATGCATTCATTGAACTGAGCGCTTCCGTGGAAGGCAGGGGATTCCCCGGATTTGTCTACAACGGGAAAATGGGTACCGCGTGGGGTAGCCGATTTGACATTAGTGAAAATCCTCAAACCGACAGGGACTGGCCAGTATATGAATATGCCCATAAAGATGCGGAAGCCAATGAAGTAAAAATGGAAGTCGCATTCACTTTAGCAGATTTTGCGGCGCTAAGCCCTTCCCATGCCTCGGGTTTTAGGATTGTGCCGCCAGAATACTGGACCGTGGACTTGATCATGCTTTCGGAATACCTTCGCATGACTGATGAGGAGCGGTATGGCAAAGTGCCGTTTATATGGATGACCGGAGCTGACTGCCAAATGCTGAAGGTGGCGGTCTCGTGGAAATTAGTATTGGAAACCGATGAAAAACAAGATTTCTGGCGCTATCTGCAAGATTGTGGTGGCGTGAATAGCTACCATGCCCAGAGGGCACTAAAATTACAGGAAGAAAAGATCAAGAAAGCAGCGGAACAAGAAATTGACAGGTTAAAAGAAGCGCACCTTGAGGCACTTGGAAAAGTGAAAAAGGAAAGTACAGAAGAAGCCATGGAACATCTGACATCCGTGCTGCTTGATCTGGATACGGATACCATTCTTTCAACGCCATCGGTAAAGTCTCCACTTCCCAAGGAAACATCCATTGTTGATTCGGAAGCCGCCTTGGAGGAAACTCCTGAAGAAAAAGAAGACAGCAAGAAGGAAGAGGAAGAGATTATTTCCGAGGAGTCCTGGATCGAAACCCCTTTATGCACTGAGTGTAACGAATGTACTGACATCAATAACCAGATGTTCAAATACAATGTAGATAAACAAGCCGTTATCGCAGATCCCACCGCTGGCACATTCGCCCAACTAGTGGAAGCTGCGGAAATATGCCCTGTTAAAATTATCCATCCTGGCAAACCATTAAATCCAAACGAGCCGGACCTGGAAGATCTGATTGGGCGAGCGTCAAAATTCACCTGATCGAATCATGGCAGAGGTCCTCACAACATTGGGTATTCTAGTCGGGCTGGCGGTGTTTTTCGCCACCATTCTTGCCATAGCCTACAAGAAGTTGAGGGTTGAAGAGGACCCACGCATTGATCAGGTGGAAGAAATGCTCCCCAGCGCCAACTGTGGGGCATGTGGAGTGCCAGGATGCCGGGCATTTGCCGAAAAGGTAGTTGACAAAACCGTCAATGTGGGTAAATGCACGGTTTCATCTCCTGAAGGGATCGACCTGATCGCTTCCTTTCTGGGTATTGAAGCTTCCAAGGAGACCAAAAGAGTCGCTCGCCTATTATGCGCGGGCGGAAAAAATGAAGCGCACCACTGGTTAGAATACAAAGGGGGCATGTCTACCTGCCGGGGAGAAGCGGTGGTTAACGGTGGGCCCAAGGCTTGTTTCTGGGGTTGTTTGGGGCTTGGCGATTGCGCAGAGATATGTGATTTTGACGCCATTGCCATGAATGATGATGGCTTGCCGGTAGTGGATCCTGAAAAATGTACTGCCTGCAATGACTGTGTGGAAGTTTGCCCCAAGAACCTATTTGAGCTCATGCCAGTGACCCAAACGCTGATTGTGCAGTGCAAGTCCTTGCTAGAAGGAGATTTGGCAGAATCGAAGTGCTCGGTGGCATGCACTGCCTGCGCCAGGTGTGTGGCGGACTCAGCACCTGGGGTGATTTCGATACAAAACAATCTTGCGGTGGTGAATTATGAGCTAAACAACCTGACTTCTCCGGCGGCTACTAGACGTTGCCCTACGGATTCGATTGTTTGGCTTGAAGGTGAAGCTCAATTTGCCCCCGAAGAAGAAATCGGGCTGCCAACAGGCCGAGTGGAAACGCTGGTGGATCTGAAAAATACATACTACCAATAATTTGGACAGTGGAAACAAACATACCGCCAAACCAGAACTGACCTGGCAACGGGAGCTTCAGAAAATTGAAACTTCCATCTGTGAAGGAGTTCAATTGCCTGATCTTCCTTCGGAGAAACATAATGTTTTTGGCAGGCCCGTTTTACACCAAAAGGCTGATGACCTTTCGTATATCAGCGGTCTGGCCATGTCCGGTCTAAGAACGGGGGCTTTATTGGATGAAGCTGTTTTTGAGAATTCTATCAAACAAATCCGAGCCGCCGTTCGGCAGCATTTGCCGCTAACGATCACCATAGATAAATCCGGAAGTGAATCATTAACAAGCGTATCGGTAACTCCGGTATTACTGCCGTTCAATTCTGCCGTCCAGTTTGTTTCAAGCACCATTCAAGAGGCAATTGATTTTGCGTTGATAGCCCACAGGGTTGCTGAACTGGCCCTTATCCCTGTGTTTCACCAGGTAGCTGTTCGTCAAAATGGGGAGGTAGTTGCTGTTACCAAGAAACAGCTGACAAACTTCCTCGGCAATGCGGATGACCTGGTGGAGTCACCTACACCTTCCCAGAAAATGATCTTCGGCCCTCAACGCCGTAGAATCCCTCAGTGGTTTAATTATGACTACCCCGCGCAGCTGGGAGCCCGAAAAGATGAAAAGTCATTATCGCTGGAGAGCGCAGCCAATCAGGCATACTTTAGCGGGCACCTCAAGGAGATTATTTCGGACTGTTTTGAGGAATTCGAAAATACTGCGGGCAGAAAGCATGATTTCTATAATACTTACCAGGCCGAGGAATCATCCTATCTGCTAATCACCACGGGCCAGGACATCGAGGGGATCATACCTGTGATCGAAGAACTTCGGAAGCAGAAGGTTAAGCTTGGGATTGTCAATATCAATGTGATCAGTCCTTTCCCTTCTTCGCAAATTGGGAAGTTAATTTCCAATAAAAAAGCTGTCACCATCTTGGAGCCATTGGATGAGCAATCAAACTGGTTAGCAGGAAAAGTTCGTGAATTGGCCAGTGGATTAAAGCACACCCCCCAGATCATTACAGGAATTTACGCTAATTCGTTAATCACGGAAGATATATTGGCTTCCGGAACAAATATGGCTTCGGGTAAACCCGAAGAATACTTTTTGTGTGGAACCGCCTTCACCCAATCTGCCAGCGCTTTTCCTAAACACCAGGTAATGCTGCAGGCGATTGAAAGAGATTATCCCCACCTGAAAAAACTGAATCTCACAGTTAAAAAATCCACCGGAAATTCGGGCCCCGCCAAACCAGAGTATCCCATTTCTCATATCGTCAGGCAATACAAGGACCAGGGAGCTCCTTTTACACAACTATCAAGGTTTAAGGATAGCACAGCGCTTTTCTACCAGGATGGTAACGCAGATGAAATTGTTGCAGACCCATTTCAAGCCATTCCTTCGGTTCCAGCGGCTTCGGCTTCACTTAGAACAATGACCGGTACTAGGGTCGCATTGCCAATAATTAATTCCTCGAAGTGTACTGCTTGTGGCAGTTGTATGGTCGAGTGTCCGCATTCGGCAATACCTTCAGTGGCTATCGGAGTTGAAAACTTGATCAAGTCCGGCATGGACATCGCCTCGGCTACAGGTGTGCAAATCATTGGTCTCCTGCCCATGGTGAAAAACTTGTCCAAAGCAGCTAGCAAGGTCATATCCGATCTTGGTGAGGACAACCTGCCAGAATCAATCGAAAGCATTCTGGTCCCAGCCTTCGACAACCTGACCGCCCAAATGAAACTAGAAGGAGAGAAACTGGTATCAGCGAAAACCGAATTCTCATCGGTGATGACTGCACTGAATAAATTGCCGATTACCCTCAGTGATGCCTTATACTACCATCCGGAAGCCCAGCAGAAAGGTTCAGGAGAGCTTTTCTTCCTGGCCTTTGACCCAAATGCTTGTACCGGGTGCGGGTTGTGCGCAGAGGCTTGTAGTGATCAGGCTGTCGAAATGCTAACTGAAACTCCTGAGCTGCTATCAGAAATCATCAAAAAAATGGAGCTGTGGGAAAAACTGCCTGACACTTCCAGCGACACCATCAACCGGCTGCTGTTTGATAAGGAATATGATTCATTTGCGGCGCTGATGTTGAGCCGTAATTTCTATCACGGCATTACCGGAGGTAACCAGACCGATCTTGACTCGCAGACAAAACAGTTCGTCCATCTAATTTCGGCAGTTACCGAGTCGCTGGTGCAACCCAGATATGCAAATTTAGTAAGGGAAATTGATGAATTGGCCAATGGCCTGTCGGAAAATATCCATTCGATCCTGAGTGAATCATTGCCAAAAGAAAACTTCGATAATATCGCCAGGGCCATTGGCACAACCCATGAGCACAAAGTGCCATTCCACGAGATAATCAATAATATCAGCGGTGAAGACAGGCTCAAGCAGGTCGATGCCGGAAAGATCAAAAGGAAGATTGCGCTGCTAGATTTATTGAGAGGATTGAAATGGTCGCTGACGGATGGCCCTACAGGCGCGGGACGAGCCAGGATGGGCGTGAGTGTTTCAAGTAACAGTCGACTCGGTTGGGCTGATCAATATCCGTACAATCCTTTCAACTCTCCGGTGGTTGCACAGCGCGATGAATTTTCTCCTGGGCTTGCATCAGGCATAGTAGAAGGACAGCTGCGATACTTGTTGGATAATCTGAAGTTGATCCGAAAGGCAAAGCTTGAAGTCAAAAATAAATACCTGCCAAAGGAGCATGACAAGGTTATTGCGGCACTAGATTGGGAAAGCCTCAGCGACGACGAGCGAAAACTGGTTCCCCCGGTTTTCTTGATTGGAGACCAAACATTACTATCAAGAAGCAACACCGAATCTCTTGGTAGGTTGCTTACTTCAGACAAACCTGTCAAAGTTTTTATACTCGATGACTTGATCTCTTCTCCCGAAGATGAATGCTTTGAATCACTCAGGACATCAGAACTGATCTCGGTGATGGGTTTAAAAAAGGCCTTCATCTACCAGGGAAGCATGGCATCGCACCAATCCATGTTCGATGGTTTGGTGGAAGGTGTTAATTCTATGTCTCCCGCCTTGTTCAGGGTATTTATCCCGGATCCAGATAGTCACAGAATTACTTCAGAAGGGTCACTGGCGCTCCATGCCATCGCTTTCAACAGCCGCGCATTCCCAAATTTGAAGTTCAATCCGGAGAAATGTAAGCGCTTTTTGAATGATGGCATTCGCGTAGATGACAATCCATCTGCTGATAAAGATTGGCACACTGCCACCATAGATTACCAAGAAAATGGAGAGCAAAGATCACTAAGCTTCGATGTTACCTGGGCCGACTGGGCTTTCACTTTAAAAAATTGGGAATCTCATTTTTCTGTATATGAAGATAAAAATGGCTCTGCTGTTCACATATCTAAGTTCATTTTGTCGGATTCACAAAGTGGTACACCGGTCATATACAGGGTCAAGGATGATGCACTGGTCCTTTATGCTGTCAGCGATAAGGTGGTTGAAATGACGCGTGCAGTGGGAGCGTCTTGGGCTCTATTTCGTGAGCTTGGTGGAAGTCTGGTCAAATTTCCAGAAAAGCTTAAAAGCCGAGTAAAGGAGGAGCTAAAAGAAAAATATGATGCTGAATTGGCTAAACTCAAAGCGGAGTACGAAATCAAATTGAAGACCCAAGAACAAGAGCAGGTAGAGGCAATAAGGAGAAAACTACGTGACAAACTTGTCCAGCTTGCGGGTAGGAAGAAATAGATATGGCATTCGGAGGAAACATAGCAGCGATCAAACCACTCAGTTTCAGCCACGGGGTACATCCCGAGGAGTATAAGCAATTAAGCTGCAATAATCCCATAGAGCGTATGCCATTCGTGGCCGAATACATACTCCCGCTCGGCCAGCACATCGGTGCCCCTTCAAAGCCTATAGTCAGGAAAGGGCAAAAAGTATTTAGAGGGCAGAAGATAGCGGACCCGGAAGGATTTGTTTCTGTCGCGTTACATGCCCCAGTGGACGGAACAATAGATGCCATTGACCTCTTCACCCACCCCAATGGTCAGGAGCTTCCTGCCATCAAAATCAAGTGTGATACTTTTAGTTCCCAACTGGTGACTCCCCAGGAAGCCGGTGATCCGGAAAACATGGATCTTCCCGAGTTTATTTCGGCCATTCAAGAAGCGGGGTTGGTAGGCCTCGGTGGTGCGGCGTTTCCGGCACATGTGAAATTTTCGATTCCGGAAGATAAGACCTGTCAATATTTTATGGTGAATGGCTGTGAATGTGAGCCATTTCTTACCGCCGATGACAGATTGATGGTAGAGTATGCGGAAGAACTGCTTGATGGAGTTGAGATACTGAACAGGTTTATAAAGGCTGAAAAGCTTTATGTCGCAGTGGAGATAAACAAGCAGGAAGCAATCCAGGTCATATCGGAAAAGGCGGTAAGCAGAAATTGCCCCATTGAGATAGTTCCACTGAAGGTTAAGTATCCCCAGGGAGCGGAAAAAATGATGATCAGCGCCATTTTGGGTAAGGAAATTCCTGCTGGAAAGCTGCCCCTGGACATTGAGGTCCTTGTAAGCAACGTAGGCACGATGGTGGCTATTTCGCAATACTTCAGAAAAGGTCAGCCATTGATCGAAAGGGTGATCACGGTGACAGGTACTGCTTTGGGCAGACCTACCAATGTAATGGTCCCCATAGGTACCCCAATGATTGAACTGGTTAACTGGTGCGGAGGGATCACCAGTGATGCTGCAAGGGTATTACTGGGAGGTCCTATGATGGGTATGGTGCAGAAAAGGCTTGATGTGCCGGTCATTAAAGGCACCTCAGGAATACTGGCTCTTTCCGATCATGAAGCCCGTGTTATGACCGAATATAGTTGTATTCGCTGCGGACGTTGTGTGGATGCCTGCCCCATATTCCTCAATCCAAGCTTGTTAGGCATGCTGGCTAAAAAAGGGTTTTGGGATGAAATGGCTAAAAATAATGTAATGGATTGCTTTGAATGTGCGGCCTGTTCATTTGTCTGCCCATCCGCCATCCCGCTAGTCCAACATTTCAGGGTGGCAAAAGGCTTCATAAAGGAAAAGGCAGCCAGGGAAAAGTTTGAGAACCGGAATAGTGTATGACAGATAGAAAACTTTCCATATCAACCGCGCCCTTTCTTAAAGAGGAGACTACCACCCCCTGGATTATGTGGCAAGTAGTTTTCACATTGGTTCCAGTTGTCGGCGTTTCCTACTTCTATTTCGGATTGAGTGCTGTGATGATCACCCTCACCGCAGTGCTTTCGTGCCTGTTCACGGAGTGGCTGTTCGACAAGCACAAAAAATCCTATTCTGTCAAGGACGGTAGTGCCTTGATCACCGGTTTGCTTTTGGCGTTGACTTTGCCTCCCGGCTTTCCTTTGTGGATGGTGTTTGTTGGTGGGGTCGTGGGCATTGGAATGGGTAAGGTGATCTGGGGTGGATTAGGCCAGAATATATTCAATCCAGCGTTATTGGGTAGGGCATTCCTGCAGGCTGCATTTCCCATGGCTATTACTACCTGGTCGAATCCGGATGGTAAGTATTTCGAATTACGCGGCACCAATGATGCATTTCCATTCTACCAGGGGTTGAACATTGATGGTGTTTCTTCAGCCACGCCCCTGGCGCAAATGAAATTTGACCACATAGGTACTGATTTAAAAGCGCTGCTCATGGGCAGTACCGGTGGATCGCTAGGGGAGACGTGCGGAGCCTTGCTGCTTTTGGCAATGGCCTACCTTATTTACAAACGGATCATTAATTGGCACATCACTGCATCCATTATGCTGACGGTGGTGACCTTTTCAGGAATTTTTTATCTTATTGATCCGGCCATTTACCCCTCACCGTGGTTCATGGTCTTTTCAGGCGGTCTGCTTTTGGGAGCAGTTTATATGGCGACCGATTTGGTGACCTCACCCATTACGCCAAAAGGAATTTGGGTATATGGCATAGGGATTGGCATTTTGACGGTGCTCATCAGGATTTGGGGAGGACTCCCCGAAGGCGTTATGTATGCCATCCTACTTATGAATGCAGCTACGCCTTTGATAAACCGCTATACCAAAATCAGAACTTTCGGGCATCAGAAATGAGCGAAGTAACAGAACATAATGAAGTGACACAAGCGCCCGAACCCAGTTCATTCCGGCTTATATTTTCACTGGGTACGTCAGGGTTTTTTGCAGGCTTGCTTCTGGTGAGCACATTTATCTATACCCTTCCGCTCATTGAGGCTAACAAAGCCGAAGCGCTTCAACGTGCGATATTTAAGGTCTTACCTGGTTGTGAAACCTTCATAACCCTGGAAATAGTTGACAACAAACTGATCGAAGTTTCCGAATCCGGTCCCGGATCTGGCGAGACATCGAAAGGTTCTGAGTCCAGTCAGGTATTCGCCGGCTACGACAATTCCGGAAGCCTTATTGGCTTTGCCATACCGGGGAGTGAACCCGGCTTCCAGGATATCATAGGCGCTATTTATGGATATGATGCTGCCGGTGAAGTGATCATAGGTTTCGAGGTGTTGGAAAGTAAGGAAACCCCCGGGCTGGGTGACAAGATCTTCAAAGATCCAGACTTCCAGACCAATTTCACGAGACTAAGTGTTGAACCAGAAATATTGGCGGTAAAGAAAGGGAAGAAGAAAAATGCCAATGAAGTGGAGGCTATTACGGGTGCTACTATTTCATCAAGGGCCATTGTGAGATTGTTGAATAATGGCATGGATGAATGGAAGGAACTGATCACAGCGTATTTGCAGGAAAATAATGTTGCCATAGCCGATCAAAAACAAGCTCATGATTAAGAAGACAGCACATCTGGAAAAGCAGCAGCAACGCAACACCGCTGAAGAATTTCTGAAAGGCTTGTGGCGGGAAAACCCTGTTTTTGTAGCCGTGCTAGGGTTGTGTCCTGCGCTGGCCGTGACTAACTCAGCCATCAATGGGCTGACCATGGGCCTGGCAACCACTTTCGTACTCGTGAGTTCCAGCACCCTGGTTTCTTTGTTCAGAAATGTGATTCCCAAACAAGTAAGGATCACCTCCTTTATCGTGATCATTGCCACTTTTGTGACTATCGTCGACCTGCTGTTGTCGGCTTGGGTACCTGCTATTCACAAAGAGTTAGGTGCATTCATCGCCCTTATTGTGGTGAATTGCCTGATCCTTGGCAGACAGGAGGCATTTGCCAGCAAAAACAAATTGGGACTAGCCCTCGCCGATGCTGTGGGCATGAGTGTGGGGTTTACTTTCGCACTGCTTAGCATCGGTATGATCCGTGAGGTCTTGGGCAGTGGATCACTATTCAGTATTTCGCTGTTTGGAGAAGGGTTTGAGCCTTGGGTGATCATGATTCTGCCACCGGGAGGATTCCTGGTCCTGGGATTTATGTTGCTGTTTTTCAACTGGTTTGCCCAGCGAAGAAAGGAAAAGGGAGGAACTAAAAATTGAAAAGCGTGTAAATAGATGAGCAAAGAATAATGGAAAACCTGATTTGGATATTTGTATCGGCTTTACTGATCAATAACTTTACGCTCTCTTATTTTCTGGGACTTTGTCCATTCTTGGGTGCTTCCTCCAAACTGGAGACCGCATTCAGGCTTGGAATGGCCAATATTTTTGTTATGCTCATTACGGCAGTATGCGCGTATGCATTGAACACCTGGATACTGCCCTTTGCTCCTTATTTGCGATTGATCAGCTTTATTATCGTGATTGCCAGTACCGTCCAGTTTGTGGAAATGGCCATTAAAAAACTGAGCCCCGAGTTGTTCAGAAAGCTGGGTATTTTTTTGCCCTTAATCACTACTAATTGCGCCATCCTGGGCCTTGCATTGTTTAGCACCAATAAAGC
>QIEB01000601.1 GCA_003229495.1 Flammeovirgaceae bacterium | reverse complement strand
CACTTCCACCAAGTCCTTCATGACCAAAACTTGCAAAGTACAGGGTTTTTCCATCTGCTGCCAGAAAGGGAGCAAAATCCGCCTTACTACTGTTTATTGTCCGTCCCAGATTCCTGGGGCGTGAATAACTGCCGTCTTTCTGCTTAAAGGAAACATGCAGGTCCTGTTTGCCGCTGCCTTGGCCGTCATCAATGGCCATAAGCAGCACCATGGATTGCTCTTGATAGTAGAAATCATAGTAAGAGCTTAAATTGGTAAAGCCCTGGATGTCCACTTCTCCGGGTGCCCCCCATCCTGCCGGGGAATCATAGGCCTGTGCCAAGGGGGTTTTAACTCTTTTGTAACCATCTAGCAGCAGGGCGTAACTGCCATCCTCGGTGATCGAGCACAGAGTGTTGGCTTTTTTGTTATTAATAGGTGTACCTAAATTTTTGGGCTGGGACCATGTTCCATCGATGAAGTGTGAAACCCATATATCCTGGACATCTCGGGATCCACCCTGATTTTCAGGATGATTACGACGACAGAAATACAAGGTCATTCCGTCAGCAGTGATCAAGGGTCTAACTTCCTGGTACTCACTATTTATAATTGAGCTCAATTTTTCCCGAGGGGTGACTATAAGGTTGCTTGGTTGTAAGGAAAGGTAAAGTGTGCCGGCAAATGCTATTGACAGCGTCAAAATCCCTCTTTTCATCTGTTTGGCTTTAGAGTTTTGGTACCTTAGTCAGAAAATATCTGTTCTAAAAAATGAGGTTCCGTAGCTGTCGTCATTAAGTTATATAATATCTTTCAATAATTAAATAAATTTCGAGAGGAATTACTTAGTAAACCTGAAAATGTGGATAAACGGCTGGCAGCCTGCATCATGTAAGTTTTAGTAATCATTAAGCTTTCATTTGGAGGCAGTTAGCAATATTTTTGGATAATAATTGTTATTAGTGCACGAGTGTTAAATGGGTGGGTGTCTCAAAAGAGCTCCACACCTATAATATAAATGGTGATCAGTTGCTCCGAAGTTAGATGAGAAATTCTCTTCTTATAGCTATGGCCTTGTTTTCAGTGGCCACAATATTCTCATGTAAGAGTAACTACATTTGCCCTTCCTTTGAAAGCTCCTATATTCTGGATCAACCTACACGCCATCGAAAATTTTCTCTATTTGATAAAGACACTTTGCCACGGGATGATTTCTTGGTTAGCAAAAACAAATACGGGGTAATCAAAAGTATTAAATACAAAAAAAAACGGGATGAAATGTTAACTGTAAAAAAGGAGACAGTTTTCCCACAAGTGGAACCACTTGACACCTTGTTATTAGCAGAGCAGGACCTATCACCGGATGACATGGATCAGTTGATCAATGATGGTGAAAGACCGGTAAATCATTACAATGTAGATCAGATCTACTACATGAGGCATTTCGGACAATTCTTGCCAATGCCTGAGGAGCCAACTAAAAGAGAGACCGAATTGCTGGAAGAAGAGGAGATCCTGGTGGTACCGGAAATTAAGAAAAAGAAGAGATGGCAATTCTGGAAGAAAGAAGTAGAAGAAACCGATAGCTTAAGCATTGGTTTTGAAGAGGAACCAGTTGAACCCCAGGAAGAAGAACTCAACAAGAAGGAGCTACGCCAGCAGGAGCAGATTGAAAAAGCAAAAGAGCAGGAAATTGAAAGGGCCAAACAACCCAAGGTGATGGATCTTGAAGATTTTGAAAAGGACCGTGGTATTACTACCCAGTCATCTGATGAAAAACCTTCCAAAAAGAAAAAGGTCAAAGACGACAAACCCAAAGAGAAGAAGAAGCTCAAACTGGGCTTTGGTAAGAAGAAGAAAAAAGGAGAGAGTGTAGAGCTAGAAGAATAACCTGCCTATTTTTTACACTTTTTTACCAATCCTGTAATAATCTTTGATTTTGGCCACTAACTAAGAAAAAAGTAGTGAGCAGCGATTTCTATACTTCATCAATTTTACCTTATGCCCCTATCATCATAAAGATTTGCAGGGCTTATACCAATACTCAGCAAGATTTTGAGGATTACTACAAAGAGGTATGTTTACAAATATGGAATGTAAAGGATAAAATTAGCGAGCATTCTGACTGTTCCACCTGGATATACAAGATATCGTTGAATGTATGCCTGACCTTGCTGAAGCAAAGGAAAAACAATCCCAAGCATTTCTTTTCAAATTTTTCAGCGGTTGAGACTTTAGAACATAGCAATGTATTTGGTGACGAATCGCTGAATCAATTATTTGACACCATCAAACAATTATCTGAAGTAGACAGAGGGGTGATTTTGCTTTATTTGGAGGAGATGTCCAATCAGGAAATCGCTGATATTATGGGCACCAATGCTGATAAAATTGGTGCGCGCATTAGGAGTATTAAAGAAGGACATACTCGTCAATTAGCTTCCATTATGTTTACCGACATCGTAGGTTATACAGCTTTAATGGGGAAGGATGAGGCCAAGGCTTTGGCAATGGTACGTAAGAGTAAAGAGATTCAGCAGCCGATGGTTGAAAAGCATAATGGTAGGTGGTTAAAGGAAATGGGTGATGGTACAATGTTGCGCTTTCCAAGTGCGTTGGACGCCGTATTGTGTGCTAAGGAAATTCAGCGAGGCGCAAGAGCAGATCTTGATTGTCAACTGAGAATCGGAATCCATTTGGGTGACATAGTGGAGGAGAATGAAGATATATATGGTGATGGGGTTAATATAGCATCGCGTATACAATCAATCGCTGATCCGGGAGGAATTTATGTATCCGAATCTGTGGCCAAGGCTGTTAGGGGACATGCAGACATCCATTGGCAGTATTTGGGAGAGGCTGAACTAAAAAACGTCGATTACCCTGTTAAGACTTACGCTCTTCAAGGTGTGGGCTTGCCAGATCCTGAAATAAATGGGAAAATGAAACCAGGCGGTAAATTCTGGGCAGAGGCAAGGCGTAGGGGGGTAATATCAGCAATTGTTGCCTACACTTTTATGTCGTTTTTGCTAATCTTCCTTTCGGGAGAGGCCGAGTCCTGGTTGGCGATGCCAGATTGGACATTGCCTGCCTTGGTTACGATGCTGGTTGTTGGTTTTCCCTATGCAATATACTTTGCCTGGAACTATAAACGAGGTCCGAAAGGGTTTATACGAATAAGAAATCTTTAATAATGTGTAATAATCTATGACTTCAGCCACTAAATAAGAAAACAGCATTGAGTAGCGATTTCTATAATTCTTCAATTTTACCTTATGCCGCAATTATTATTAAGATATGCAGGGCCTATACAAATACCAATGAAGACTTTGAGGATTACTATCAGGAAGTGTGTTTACAGATCTGGAGAAGCAAGGATAATTTCCATGAGCAATCTGAGTGGTCCACCTGGATATACCGGATATCATTAAATGTTTGTTTGACATTACTGAAGAAAAAGAAAAACAACCGACAGCATTTTGCTTCAGATTACTTGCCAAATGAGGCAACGGAAGATAGCCAGGCATTTGCGGACGAGTCTCTAAATTTACTGTACGATGCTATTAGGCAATTATCAGAAATTGATCGAGGGGTGATTTTGCTTTACCTGGATGAAAAATCATACCAGGAGATAGCCGAAATTATTGGTACTAATGCAAACAATATTGGCGTAAGGATAAAAAGAATTAAAGAACGACTAAAAAAATTATTGAACTAAATAAAAATGAAATGAGAAAGTCAATTGAAATAATTTGGAAAGAGGGCTTTATGAAAAGTGATGCTTTAATCGCTCCAAAGGTTAATGATTTGTATAATCAGAAATCCAATAATATTATCGATAAAATGATACGAATGATGAGAGTAAACGTAATTGCTCTGGTTGTATTTGCATTAGCAATGTTGATTTATACAGTTATCATAGAAATCCCAATAGCGATTGGTGTCTTTGTGTTTTTGCTTTTCGTCGCACCCGCTATTTACACCAAGAAACAAATGGAAAAGGTGGAGGAAATTGACAAAAACGTTAGTAGTTATCAATACCTTAAGATGTTTGACCATTGGCTAAAAGATCAAATTTCCAGAAATGTCATGTTGAGTCGATTTTTTTATCCGACCTGTATTCTGGCGGCAAGCCTGATCATGTGGTTTTCAGATGGCAGTGGACCCTTAATGGAAGAGTTGCTTATGAAATATCCGGACCTGCTTCTTATCTGGGGAGTTCCATTTTATTTTATAATCGGAGTATTAGTTGCTTCGAGTCTGATGGCCATCTTCGCAGAAAAAATCTATCGATGGGACCTGGGGATAGTTTATGGACGAGTATTCAGAAAACTGGAGGAGATTATTGCTGATATGGAGGAGTTGAGGGAGTGACCCCAAATCTTAATTCTTAAACCATAACAGACTGGATATTGAAGCAAACAAGATAAGATCTAAGATTTGTTACACATCTTCTCCAAAGCCAGCATCAGCGCATGCGTACCCATTTTGCCATTACCTTGGGCTTGTACCGCTAAATAAAGTTGTTTCACCAGAGCCAATCCGGGAAGTGACAGCCCCATAGCTTCACTCTCTTTAAGTGCAATGCTCATGTCTTTAATAAAATGCTCTACATAGAATCCCGGATCGAAATTCCGGTTTACAATTCTTGGAGCCAGATTATTCAAGGTCCAGCAGCCAGCTGCTCCTCCACTTATCGATGAAAGCATGGTTGTTAAATCGAGACCTGCCTTGTGCCCGTACAGCAGGGCTTCACAAACTCCTATCATGGTACCGGCAATAGTTATCTGGTTACACATTTTGGTGTGCTGGCCTGAACCAGCGGAACCCTGATAAACGATGTTTTTACCCATTAACTCAAATAGTGGCATTATGTCTTCTACCGCATCCTTATCACCGCCTACCATTATGGAAAGGCCCGCGTTTTTTGCTCCAACGTCACCGCCGGAAACAGGGGCATCGATGGATTGGATATTTTTAACTTTTGCCGCTTCATAAATTTCAACCGCCAGGCTGGGTTCCGTAGTAGTCATATCAATTAGTACTGAGCCGTCCTTGGCTGAATTAATAATACCTTGTTCGCTGAGGTATACCTCCCTGACATCTTTTGGGAAACCAACAATGGTAAAAATGACATCGGCTTGAGTGGCAACTTCACCAGGGCTATTGGCCCATACTACTCCTTGTTCCAACAAACTGGCAGCTTTTTCTTTGGTGCGATTGTATACGATGCACTGATATCCAGCATTATTAAGATGTCCCAGCATGGAAACACCCATAACTCCGGTGCCCACCCATCCGATTTTTGTACTTTCGTCGATTTTCATTGTTTATGATTTACTGTGTAATCCATTATTTCGTCCCTGGTCAAGGATTGAAGGACTGAATGTTTCCGGTCAAATGTTCAAATGTTCAAATGTTCTACTGTTCTACTGTTCCCAACCCCTCGTCCCTACTAAACAACCACATTCACAATCTTCCCCGGCACCACAATTACTTTCTTGGGGGTTTTATCACCTACCCATTTTTTTATAATATCTGCTGCCAATACCTGTTTTTCTATGTCTTCAGCAGCCAGATCCACTGCAAACTTCATCTTGGCCCGCATTTTACCATTTACTGAAACTGGATATTCATATGTATCTTCTTTAAGATAGTCTTCATTGTATTGGGGAAAACTTGCCTGACTCACACTGGAATCATTACCCAGTAGTTGCCAAAGGTCCTCGGCCAAATGAGGGGCAAAGGGGGCAATTACTAAAACCAGGGGCTGTAGTACGGCTTTTTTCCGGCACTTCAGGGCCGTTAACTCATTTACACAGATCATCAGAGAACTAACACAGGTATTAAATGAAAGTCGTTCGATATCCTCTGCCACCTTCTTAATGGTTCGGTGGGTGATTTTAAGTTCATCAGTACTGGCTTTGATATCTTCAACCGCGGGATTACCAGCTTCGTCATGGAACAGATTCCAAAACTTTCGTAAAAACCTAAATACCCCATCAATGCCATGGGTACTCCAGGGTTTCCCCTGCTCCAAGGGCCCAAGAAACATCTCGTACATCCGCAAGGTGTCAGCTCCATATCTGGCAACTATTGCATCAGGACTGACCACATTCAACTTTGACTTGGACATCTTTTCAACTTCACGTTTCACGAGGAAGTTTCCATTTGGTTGGCGGCTGTCTATTCCTTGAAAGTAGTTGAAACTTCCATCTAAATAGTAACCATTCTTACAAACAAATATAGAATTGACAAAATTGGGGTTATCCGCAATGAATTGGTCAATATTTAAATTCTCATTGTTTACCAGGTCAACTTGCACATGTAGTTCTCTTAATACCGCTCCCTTGCGAACATCGGTATTACTTAACATGTTGTCTGCCTTTACTACATCCTTGCTAAAAAAGAGATAAAATGTTCGGTTAGCGTCATTAGTATATGTGACACCCTTATAATCAAATCTATTAGACGCAAAATACCCACTTTCATTACCATCTATAAAAATCTTAGCAGACAGCCCCTGGATCATCCCCTGATTCACCAGTTTCTGAAAGGGCTCATTAGTAGGAACATATCCCAGATCAAACAGCACTTTGTGCCAAAAACGGGCATATAACAAATGTAACACCGCATGTTCCGCTCCACCCACATAAAGATCTACCGGACTCCATTGTGCCAACTTTTTATTATCTGCAAACACCTGGTGGTTTTCAGGGTCCATAAAACGCAAATAATACCAACAGGAACCTGCCCATTGGGGCATGGTATTGGTTTCACGTTTGGCAGGTGTGCCATCAATAGGTGAAATAGTGTTTACCCAGTCTAAGACTTTTGCCAGGGGGCTCTCACCATCCTGTGTGGGCTGGTAATCTTCCACTTCCGGCAAAATCACTGGCAACTGATCTTCCGGAACAGACACCACACCATGAGAATCGGTATGTACTAGTGGAATTGGCTCACCCCAGTACCTTTGGCGGGTAAAAACCCAGTCCCTTAATTTGTAATTCACTGCAGCCCGGCCAACACCTTCCTTTTCAATTCTTTCAATGATGATCCTGGTAAATTCCTTACTGTGCAATCCGTTATACTCTCCCGAGTTGATCATGGTACCATGTCCCGTATAAGCTTCCTCCAGATCTTCATGGTGACCCTTTTCGGCAACCACCGGTATAATGGGCAGATCAAACTCTTTAGCGAATTCAAAGTCCCGCTGGTCACCCCCCGGAACAGCCATTACTGCGCCGGTACCATAGGAAATTAGCACGTAATCTGAGATCCAGATAGGTATTTTCTCCTGATTAACGGGATTCACCGCATACGCTCCGGTAAACACCCCGGTTTTGGATTTGTCCAGGTCAGTGCGCTCCAGGTCACTTTTTTTGCTGGTTTGATCCAGGTATCCGTCCACCTTGGACTTCTGTTCTGCGGTAGTGATCAGTTGCACCAACTGGTGCTCTGGTGCCAGTACCATATAGGTAACGCCGTATATGGTGTCGGGGCGAGTAGTATAAACGATGATAGACTCTACCGTACCACTAATTTTAAAATTAATATCAGCCCCATATGAGCGGCCGATCCAGTTGCGTTGTGAGGCTTTAATAGACTCTGGCCATTCCAGGCTATCCAGGTCATCTATTAGCCTGTCAGCATATGAAGTGATGCGCAGCATCCATTGCCTCATAGGTTTACGTATGACCGGATAGCCACCACGTTCGCTTACCCCGCCAATCACTTCTTCATTAGCCAATACTGTTCCTAACTCAGGACACCAGTTAACGGCAATTTCTGCCTGATAGGCCAATCTCTGCCCGTTGATAAAATCCTGAGTTTCTTCAGATGTCAGGCCCTCAGGTATTTCGAGATCATTAATATCCCTGGCTTTATGTTCATTGGGATCAATATAACTGTTAAACAGCTTTAGAAATATCCATTGGGTCCAACGATAATAATTTGGATCACTGGTCCTTACTTCGCGGTCCCAGTCATAAGAAAACCCCAATACTTCCAGTTGTTCCTTAAAACGATTGATGTTGGTCTCGGTAGTTTTTGCAGGGTGTTGACCGGTTTTGATGGCATATTGTTCTGCTGGTAAGCCAAATGAATCAAATCCCATGGGGTGGAGCACGTTGAAACCCCTGGCACGTTTATAGCGGGCCATGATATCGGTGGCTATGTAACCTAGTGGGTGTCCAACATGCAGGCCAGCCCCCGATGGATATGGGAACATGTCCAAAACATAGTACTTAGGTTTCCCGGAGACTTCAGATGTCTTAAAGACACGGTTTTCATGCCAATATATTTGCCACTTTTTTTCTATTTCCTGAAACTTATATTCACTCATTTGATGAATGCAATTGGGTGTCTAAAAACTGGTTGCAAAAATAAATGATTTTACCGGTACTCTTATGCTTTAGTTTGAATATTCAATTACTACCATTAATATTGATGGTATCCAGGCTCTCAGCCATGTTCGAAAATGGACAATATAAGCGACATAATCGGACAGTTAGAGCATGTTAGTTCTATGTAATTAACAGATAATCAGGCAGATAATGTATTGGCACGGGATTGGACTGTTCTAATGAAACAACCATTTAACTGTAGATGAGTCAAACAAAATTACACAGATCGCGCCACAAAATTTTAGGCGGGGTTTGCGGAGGAATAGCAGATTACCTGGGGTGGGACCGGACATTAGTCCGGTTGCTTTATGTGATTGTTTCTATCGTGAGCGCAGCGTTTCCCGGTACTATAGTCTACATTATATTGTGGGTGGTAATGCCACTAAGAACGGTAGAGCAGGAGAACAGGGGAGCAGGAGAGCAGGGGAACAATTGAACAATAGAGCAGGGGAACAGGGGAACAATTGAACAATAGAGCAGGGGAACAGGGGAACAATTGAACAATTGAGCAGGGGAGCAGGGGAGCAGGGGAACAATTGAACAATAGAGCAGGGGAGCAGGAGAACAATTGAGCAATAGAGCAATAGAACAATTGAACACCCGAACGCAAGTGTTCCGAAGGGTCACTTGGGCATTTACACAACATCAATTGTCAATTGCTGGAGCCAACCGTTTGGTTATTAATAAGCGGTTTTGCCCAAAATCCGATGCTAAGCATAAAGCCAAGCGTTATATAGAGAAAGCATAACCCTGTTCTTAATCCTGCCAGATCTCCTATCCAACCTACGATCAGAGGTATGACGGCCCCTCCGGCGATTCCGGTGACTAAAATCCCCGTGAATGAGCCGTGGTGGCTGTTCACCGAATTCAAAGCCAGTGAAATGATTATGGACCACATTACCGAGGCGAAGAAACCTACCAAAGGGAAGGCTATTAAGGCCACGGGCCCAGAACCAATTAAAGCTATGGTCAAACTGATTATTGCTGCGGCACTAAACCCGATCAGGACCTTACGACTATCAACAAATTTTAACAGTACCAGTCCTATAACCGCACCTGCTGTCATAAGGCCCCAAAACCAGGAAACGGTGCTGGCCCCTACGGTCTGTGGATCATACTGGTGATAGGTCAATAGAAATTGTGAGATCCAATTGGCAACCCCCTGTTCCGTGCCCACATAGGCAAACACGCTTAAGAAATAGAGTATGGTTATGGGTTTCTTCAATAGATCCAAATGGGTTTGCCAGGCACCCACTTTCTCGTCTTCCTGTAAGGTCACTTTGGGGAACTTCACTACTAACAATACTATCACCATGATCAGTGATATCACCCCAAACAACCAGTAGAGCGAGATCCAGGGCAACCCTTCCGGAAGCAGATAATTAAGTCCTTCCAAGAATGAAGAACCTGTTTCGTTCGATAAATTTCTTACCAGATAGGAGTAGGCCAGGGGACTTAAAAAAGAGGCAAGTCCAAAAAATAACTGCCCCAGTACAGAATTAAAGGCGAAATGCTCCTCTCCACCGGCTACCCTCAAAAGCGGGTTTATCGACACCTGAAGCATAGCCATTCCACAACCTATTATAAACAGTGATATGGCGTATATGTGATAGTTCGGGGCCAAAGCGAATAGAAAAGCGCTGATACTGGCCACGCTAAAGGCTAGTATCATTACTTTTTTCTCTCCCCATTTCTCTACCAGAATACCAGCCGGAATAGACATGATTCCGTAGGCTATAAAAAAAGATGAAATCAAAAATCCCGCCAGGGTTTGGCTAATACCAAAGTCCCGGATTATATCGGGGATTAAGGGGCCGATGATATTGGTTAGAAAGGAAATGACAAAAAATGTCATCAGCACTAAAACGACCATTAAATAATTTCTCTTCATTCTACTGTTCTATTGCTCTATTGCTCTATTATTCTATTGCTCTATTGTTCTATTGCTCTACTGTTCAATTGCTCTACTGTTCAATTGCTCAATTGTTCTCCTGCTCTATTGTTCGCCTGCTCGCCTGCTCCCAAGGGGGTTGTAAAATAACAAAATGAGCACCGGTAACAAAGTAAGATCTATTATCAAAGCAAAGACCAGGGTAAGGCCCACAAACAGGCCGATGTAATAGGTGCCGCCAAAGGAGGACAATAACAGCGTTAGGAATCCAGCGATCAATATCAATGTGGTAATTATAATGGCCTTTCCGGTGGAAAAAAAAGTACGTTTTATGGCATACAATTTTGACTTCCCTTTGGCCAGCTCCATTTTTAATTTACTAATAAAGTGTATGGTGTCGTCGACCGCGATACCAAAAGCAACGGTAAAGATAACACTGGTGCTCAACTTCAGGGTGATACCCAATGCCCCCATAATTCCAGCTACCATCAACAATGGGATTACATTTGGCACCAGAGTAATCAATACCATTCGCCACGACCTAAACATAAGTCCGGCGATCAGGGCCACTACCCCAAATGCAATAGCCAGCCCTGCCATCATATTATTAACCAGGTATGCATTGCTTCTGTCAATTAACAACGAGGTCCCGGTAACCCTGAAATTAACCATGGAGGTATCAATAGAGTCATTTATAAAAGATCTCAGCGCCGAAGTTTTTTCGGTGGTAATCTTGCTTCCTATATCACCCATGCGCCCTGTAAACCGGGAGGACTTTTGATCTTCGCTTACCATATAGTTAAAATAAGGTAAGCGTTGGATTTGTTTAATGAAGCGCCCTAATTTTACCAGTTCCAGCGAATCCGGTATTACGTTAAAACGTTTGGATCCTCCATTCACCGCCTGATTGGTGGTTTTTATAATTTTTACCGGAGAGATTAGGGCAGAAGTACCGTAGTATTGCACCAGGTAATTATCCACTTTTTCCATCTCCTTTAGTACAGGGTAATCAAAAACAGTAAGATCCCGGTTCGTAACATTAATGGCCATTTCAAACGGTCTTGAGCCGCCAAAATGCTCATCGAAAAACATAAAATCTGCTTTCATGGGATGGGACAGCGGTAGGTCATCAATTAGGAAAGTGTTGACTTCAAGTTTTTGTATTCCTAAAACTGCCAGTATGATTAGCAGTATAGAGCCGGAAAGAATGGCTTTACTATTCCTTAAAGTCCATGTCATGCTTTTACTGAGGAGTCGTTTCCATTGTTTCTTGACCTGAGGGTCCGCCGCAATTTTCGGCGTGGGCAGGAATATTAATATGGAGGGCATCAGTGAGAACGCCAGCACATAGGCGACAAGTACTCCAATTGCCGTGTATAGGCCAAAGTCCCTGATCGGTCCGATATTACTGATCATCAGGGTTAAAAATCCGATACCAGTAGTTAAAGATGTCAGGAAAGTGGCAATTCCCACTTCCTTGAAAGTAGTTGTTAGTGCTGCAACCTGCGAATTCCCTAATCTCAGCTCTTCGATATACCGGGTGAGTATATGAACCACGTCGGACATACCTACCACAAAAATGATGGGAGGTAATAGTACCATCATTAAATCCAAGGGCTTTCCCACCATGGTCATAAATCCCAAAGTCCAGATCCCTGCTAATGTCACCACCAGCAATGGTACCAGGATTGCCCATAATGCCCGGTAAGTGATTG
This sequence comes from Flammeovirgaceae bacterium, assembly GCA_003229495.1. GTDB lineage: Bacteria > Bacteroidota > Bacteroidia > Cytophagales > Cyclobacteriaceae > SZUA-3. Next base: position 6,083 of record QIEB01000601.1, on the reverse strand, counting down.
CTAAAAACAATACGATTAGCACCAGCGAAGCAACCAGAAAAATAGTCATTTCCCGCCGTATAAGATCCAGGTATACAGGTTGTGCCAGGACTTTTCCGGCAAGATGGGGCGGAGGCAGTCCCAGGGCTTCTAATTGTTCTTTCAGACCGTTCATGAGGCTGTCGGCTCCGGCTCTTTTAATCCTCTGCCGGTGTTTTACCAACATACATAGGGCATTCCCGTCGCTAGAAAATAATTGACCCACCAGATCCCGTTGTTCATAAATTTTGATACTATCCTCAACCAAACGATGGGGTTCACCAAGGTGCAGGTAGGAAATGGGAAACCATCCCATGGGACCGTACACCATTCTGGAAACATTGGTGGGTGACAAAACCTGATCAACCTGAGGCAGTGACCTAAGGTAATCAGTCAATGAATCTATTCGAGTGAGAAAATTCTCACGAAAAATCCCCTCTTTATTTTCAAACCCAATCAAAAGAAAGTCATTATCATTTTCAAACTGTTGACGGAATTCAAGAAAGTAGTCAAGGTCCGGGTCCCCCAGGGGAAAGAATTTTTCAAAGTCGTAGTCAAAGGAAACCCTGGAGCTGGAGATGGTAGCCAGCACACTAACTAACAGAATCACCAGTAGGGTCAGTTTTGCCAGGGATTTATACATGCTCCATAGTTAAATCCGGGTTAATTCCTAAAGGATTTTTCAAGCTTTGGTTTTGAGATCGGAAGATAGTACAAAAAGGTTTAGTTAGAATAAATTTATTTTTAAGAGCTTCAGGTATTTTTGATCCATAGGTTTATTTTTACAGACAAATCACGCTATCGATGAAACAGTATCATCAGTTAATGACCAATATTCTGGACCACGGTGTGCACAAAGAAGACCGCACCGGTACCGGAACCTTAAGTATTTTTGGGTATCAGATGAGATATGATTTGAGTCAGGGCTTTCCTTTGGTTACCACCAAAAAGGTTCATCTGAAGTCCATAGTTCACGAACTGTTGTGGTTTCTAAGTGGTGACACCAACATAAAGTACTTGACGGATAATGGGGTAACTATCTGGGATGAGTGGGCCAATCAAGAAGGAAACCTGGGACCGGTCTATGGCCATCAATGGAGAAGTTGGCACAAATCCGATGGCCAAACGGTAGATCAGATCAGCCAGGTACTCCACCAAATAAAGCACCACCCGGATTCGCGCCGTATCATTGTAAGTGCCTGGAATGTAGGAGACCTCGACCGCATGGCTTTGCCTCCCTGTCATGCATTTTTCCAGTTTTATGTGGCAGGAGGATCTTTATCTTGCCAGCTTTACCAGCGCAGTGCAGATGTTTTTTTAGGTGTGCCATTTAATATTGCATCTTATGCTTTGTTAACTGTGATGATAGCCCAGGTTACTGATCTCAAGCCTGGAACTTTTGTGCACACATTGGGAGATGCACATCTGTATACCAACCACCTGGAGCAAGCAAAATTGCAACTTTCAAGGGAAGTCAGACCCCTTCCCACCATGCACCTTAATCCTAATGTCAGGGACCTGTTCGCTTTCCAATATTCAGACTTCAGTTTAGTAGGTTATGAACCACATCCTGGAATAAAGGCTAAAGTAGCAGTTTAGATAGGTTCTTCGGATATTGTAAAATTGTGTCACCGATCCCCCTGATATTATGTTGATGTAATTATATTACCGCCGGTAATATCATCTATTTAAACTCCCTGGTATTTAGCTAAATTAATGTTCCATAAAAGATGACATGGCGGAACGAAGTAGTATTTTCGATATGATCGGACCGGTGATGATCGGTCCTTCCAGTTCGCATACCGCAGGGGTAGTACGAATTGCCAGAGTGGCCACTCGTCTACTGAGAGGTAGTCCCCAGTCTGCGCTGATAACATTTTACAATTCATTTGCGCGGACTTACCAGGGTCATGGTAGTGACAGGGCGGTGGTTGCTGGATTATTGGATTTTAAAACCGACGATAAGCGTATCAAGAATTCTTTTGATTATGCGGAAAAAGCAGGGCTAAAATACCAGTTCAAGCCTGTTGGTAATGCTTCTCTTTTCCATCCCAATACCGTACGCCTGAACCTTCAATCGTCCGATGGTTCTGTAGAGGTGGTGGGAGAAAGCCTGGGAGGAGGCGTGATAAATATATCCGAAGTGAACGGATATAGTTCAAACTTCAGTGCCAGGTCACATACACTGATTATCACCGCAAAAGACGTAAAAGGTACTATTGCCTTTATTTCCAATGTGCTGACTCATGATGATTGCAATATTGCCACCATGACGGTATCCAGAAAAGGCAAGCACGACGAGGCTTGTCACATTATAGAAATGGACTCCGGATTAAAACCGATAACATTAGAGTACCTAAAATCCCTGAACTGGGTGCAAGACATTATTTACATACCTGATATTGACTTATAAGCTATGAAATTCTTAAAATCCTTTTGCAGTTTAGTTTTCCTGTCTTTTTTCCTATTGAATATTACAGGCCAGAATAAGGCGTGGACTTACAGTGAATGTCTGGACTTCGCCCTCGAAAATAACCTTTCAGTGAAAAACGGGGAGTTGAATGTCGTGAGGGGGGAGGTCAACCTAAAACAGTCCAAAGCCAATATGCTCCCAACTTTCAATGTTGGCGGCGGGTACGGAATCAACTGGGGACGGTCTATTGACCCCACCACAAATCTATTTATTTCGCAGAAGATTCAATCTTTGGGGATTCAAAGTAGCAGTTCTCTAACGGTATTTGGAGGATTGCAAAAGTTGAATACTATCAAACAGAACAAGCTGAATCTGGAAGCTAGCGTTAGTGATCTGGAAAAAGCCCGGAACGACGTGATACTGAATGTAGTTACTTTTTATACCAATGTGATTTTCAATCAAGAATTAATGGAAACTGCCGAGTTACAACTGGGTACCACCACTCAACAGCTGGGACGCACTGAAAAACTGGTAGAAGCTGGCTCATTGGCTATTTCAGAATTATTGGACCTGCAATCACAAAAGGCCAGCAATGAACTAGTGGTAATCAACTCTGAAAACAGCCTGAATCTGGCACTTTTGAACTTGAAACAAGTGATGCAGATGCTGGCTAGTGAAGAGTTGGAGGTGGTGGTTCCTGAAATGGAGGCGGAAGATAATGGTTTTATTGTTTTATCTGTCACGGATATTTATCAAACGGCGGAACTCACCCAGCCTGAGATCAAAAGTGCAGACCTCAATGTCCAGAGTTCAATATTGGGAGAAAGGATTGCTAAAGGTGCCTTATATCCTTCATTGAACCTGGGGTATAATATGTTTACCAATTATTCTGATGCAATTGATCCCTTAAACCAACGGGATGGTACTTTTGGCCCTCCGGGAGTAATACCCGGTGCTGGGTTTATTTCGGAAGATCCAACACAAACAATTACCTTATTCACACCTAACCCGAATTTCATTACCATTGGCAATGGCGTGCGGGATCAATTCAACGATAATTTCAGCCGGTCTTTGAGTTTCAACATATCCGTACCCATATTCAACGGCCTGGTGGCGCGTTCTGCAATGCAAAGAGCTACTATTAACCGGGCACAGGCAGAAATATTTGCCCACGAGGTAAGAAATCAATTGAGGCAGATCATCGAAACGGCTTATAATGATGCTGTGTCAGCCTCCAAGGCCTTCGAAGCCTCAGAAAAACAGGTCGAGGCCCTGGAGGAAAGTTTTAGGGTCACTGAGAAAAGATATAATTTAGGAGCGGTAAACTTCGTGGACTATCAGATTGCTCAAAATAACCTGTATGGTGCTAAATCGGATTTGGTAAGAAGCAAATACGATTATATATTCAAGACCAAAATCCTCGATTTTTATCAGGGAAATCCAATCGATTTTTAATTTATGGAAAAAAAATCTAACAAGCTGCTCTACATATTATTGGGAGTAGTGGGTCTACTGGTGTTGGGCATTGCCATTGCCAAATCCACCGGTCTCCTGGACAAAAGAAATCAGATTGAGGTTACTCTGTCCAAGTCAGAAATAAATGGTATAATTGAGACTGTTAGCGCTTCTGGTTCCATCCAGCCTGAAATTGAAGTAAAAATAAGTCCGGATGTCCCTGGTGAGATCATTGAGCTTCATGTTGAAGATGGGGACAGCGTAAAGGTGAAGGACCTACTGATTAAGATCCGGCCGGACAATTTTCAGTCTGCCCTGGAGCGCTCGATGGCAAATTTGAATCAACAAAAAGCCAACCTGGCTAGCGCAAGAGCCCGTTTGTCTCAGGCACAATCAGATTTCACCCGTACCGACAAGGAGTATCAAAGGAACAAAAACCTGTACCGTGAAAAAGTAATTTCTGATGCAGAAATCGAACAGGCAGAGGCCAGTTATCTGAGCGCTTTGCAGGACCTGGAATCCGCTAAACAAAATGTGCAGGCTTCCAGGTATACCGTGGCCAGTTCTCAGGCATCGGTAAATGAAGCCCAGGAAAACCTAAGCCTCACCAGCATATTTGCCCCGATGAATGGAATCGTCTCGAAATTGAGTGTTGAAAAAGGAGAAAGAGTGGTTGGAACATCACAAATGGCTGGTACCGAAATGCTTAGGATTGCGGACCTTAGCAGAATGGAAGTTAGGGTGGATGTTAATGAAAACGACATAATACGAGTATCAGTGGGCGACACTGCTACCATAGATGTCGACGCCTATTCACATACCGGAAAGGAGTTTGCCGGGGTAGTCACACAAATTGCTAACACCGCCAAAGACAAAGTGTCGGAGGATGCGGTAACCGAGTTTGAGGTACGTATCAGGATTTTGAATGAATCGTATCAGGACCTAATTGAGGAAACTTCGCGATCGCCATTCAGGCCGGGTATGACGGCTAGTGTAGACATTATAACCAACCGTAAAAGTGAAATACTTACAGTACCATTAGCGTCAGTGACCACCAGAGAAAAGAACGATGGAGAGAAAGGGTCGCAAAATGTTGAGAAGACCAGAAAGGAAGTGATGGAAGTGGTTTTTATCAACGACCATGGGGTAGCTAAGATGACCGAAGTAAAAACAGGTATCAGTGATTTTGACAATATAGAGATTATTGAGGGGGTGGACGAAGGAATGGAAGTGGTATCAGGCCCTTTCTTAATAGTTTCCAAGCGCCTCAAGGATGGCGATAAAATTAAGAAGTCCGAGAAGAAGCCAAATAGTCATAGTGATTGAACTTAGCCGACAAATTAAACTAGGTAAATAGCCCCGGTGAGGGCTATTTTTGTTAACTTGATATGGTTGATCGCCTACTTTATGAAAAACTTGGTGGTACTTATTTCCGGGCTTGTTTTAATGTCTTCCAACCTGGGCCATGCTCAATCGGCATTTGATAAAATGACCAATTCCAAGCTGGAAAAAATACTCTACCGGGTATCGGAACAGGTGGAGCGAATTCCCGGCAGTGAGGATACTCCGGGGAGATGGAAAATGGTTTACATGCAGCGAGAGTTATTTGTCATTACCGATGAAGCCGCTAACAGAATGAGGGTAATGACTCCCATCATTGAGGAGGAAAACCTGGACTCTGAAGACATGAAAGTTCTGCTGGAAGCCAATTTTGACCGGGCATTGGATGCAAAATACAGCCTATATCAGGGTTTCCTTTGGTCATCCTTTACTCATCCGATGCAAGAACTTACGGTTGAGCAATTTAAGGATGCCATAAAGCAGGTAGCAACTCTTGCCGACCGTTACGGAGATACCTATAGCAGTACGGATCTGGTTTTTGGAGGAGAGTCGGAAGAACAGTAGAACAGTAGAACAGTAGAACAGTAGAACCATAGAACAGTAGAACCATAGAACAGTAGAACCATAGAACAGTAGAACAGTAGAACAGTTTATGGACAACGGGCCAAGCAAATTAGAGAATTGATGAAGTTCATGAAAAGCCAGTAAAAAACCATTTAGTACCCGGTTATAGCTTCCTATTGTCTAAAAAGTATGCTTCAGCAATTTGAATGAAAATATTCGATGCTCACTTTCACATTATAAACCCTGATTATCCTCTAGTTGTCAACCACGGTTACTTACCGCCAAAATTTAC
>QIEB01000045.1 GCA_003229495.1 Flammeovirgaceae bacterium | reverse complement strand
GTTTTTCCCGGACTGCCCGCACGGTCAATCTTTGAACCAGTATGTCCCCTACAAATGGTAAAGAAATATATCCGTTACTGTCTACTAAATAACCGGTTAATATGGGGTCTAAGTTCCTTATATTCTGATTAGTGGATTCGTCCTTAAATATGTCAAACTCTTTGTCGGTCAAACTCACTACTTCAATACGCAACACATCTCCCGGTTGCAATCGATACTCTGACAAAACCTCCTGGTGTGCTGATCTTGTGGGTTCTGCATTATACAGATAGGTTTGATTTTTCGCCGGGGCACAAGATAAAAGCAGTTCTATGCACAGTATAGCAGTGAAGATGTATTGGATAATTATTCTCAAAATCGGTCTATTTTAATGACTAAGTACCGCTAAATTATAAAATTATCAATAAAAAATATAATCTTTTTAATTAAAATGTACTTAAACCTTATTACAACGACGTATAGATGAATGATATCGTACCTATTGCCGACATTTAGGAAATCGAACTTTCTATAGTGATGGCTGCATTTTCAGACAAACTTTCCAGGAGAGTTTTTGTAAGTTGAAAATAAATCTGATCTTAAATATTTAACTCGAGCTTGCACTAAATTCAATATATAGTCTATAATCTTGCTCAAGATTAAAATAAATGCAGCGGAAACAAAGAATGACATGGTCAAGTATCGGGACCAATGTTCATCAGTGGTACCTAATGTCAATTTGTCAAACAAACTATCTTTAATCAGATAAATACCGATAATCGTTATGATTCCAGCAAGATATATGGGATAATTTGATGAGAAAAATCGGTAAATAATTCCTCCTTCAATTCTAATCGGATCTTGATTTTTCAATAAAGAAATCCTAATAATTCTCTTAGATATAAAAGAACCCACTAGAAACAGAAGAAACAAGATCCCCAGTAAATTACCTGTTATCAATCGATAAATCATCCATTCCTCCAAAGACCCATTTTTAATATAGTAGAAGGCTGGCAAGCTAAGAATCGAAATTCCAATCACTAACAATATAAGTGCAAAAGCTTCAAAAAGGCGGTCAGGGCGATATAGAAATGATGATTCTAGAATCACCTTTAAAAATCTTAAGCCATCTTTCCATACGCTCAATTTTGATTCCCCTTCTCTTTCCTTGTAGGGCATGTCTATTTCATCAATTTTCAGATCCTCATGAAGTACTGCTCGGGCGCTCATTGCCGGGGTGAAATGCAAGCCATCTGGCAATGGCATAATCTCTGCTAATGATTTCCTTTGGATCACCCGCATACCGCTGGCAGTATCTTTAGTACTTTTGGATGACAGGAATGATAAAAGAAATGCAAAAATTGAGTTGCCCACCCGCCTTATCAAGGGCATTTCGCTGTTTTTGTTAAGCCTCGATCCAAGCACTATATCCGAATCCTTCTCGATGATTAGGTTGCAAAGGTCTGTAAAAAACAAAGGATCGCAAGTTCCATCTGCATCAAGAAAGGACAATAACTCTGCGTCCGATTGATGCCAGGCTTCTTTGATCGCAGCACCATATCCCTTGTTCTTCTCAAAGACTATTAAGTGTATAGAATCCAAATATTTTGAAGCAATTTCTACAGTTGCATCAGTTGAGCCATCGCTTATTACTGTCACATCTACTGCGTCTAATGGGCTATTGGCTATAAGATGATCTATAGCATTCAGGGTTCTTTCAATTATTTCTGCTATACTTTCTTCTTCATTTAACGCAGGAATAGCGATTAGGAGTTTCATTACGGTTTCTTAAATGGAGTTTATCAAATATCGCCCGCAATTTATAACTAATATTAATATAGGTTCTTAATTTTCAAAGCAAAATCAAACGCATGTAACAATTATATAATTTAATGTTGTTGGTTGATTTAATACCCATAGGGCTTGTTCACCTACACATCTTGCAAGAGCAAAATTAATCTTTCATTATATTCCTCTTATAAATAGAGCCAACACCTACCGGCAGGTAGTTCTCTAAAATAAAAGAGGTTATTTCAGGAGATAAATCTCTTAAGTCGTCATCGAGATTAACCAACTTGGGATTTATGTGACCAGATTGAAGTTTTTTCAATAAGTCGTTTTTCTCTTGATCACTGATCATGTGGCGTATTTCGACATGTAGCATCCAATAAAAATAAGCGTGGGGTCGAAACAGCCCGACCCCCATCCAACCATCCATGAATGTATCTTCCAGAGAGCTGTTTTCGATGACATACTGGATGCTTGCAAGTTGCTCGGCATTGCTGGATTTGAACTTTGAAGTGAATTTCTTGGCTGTAGGTAAGTGCAGGGCTACTATTAAAAAAGCCACAGCCAGATCCCGTCTCTGAAGGGCGATTGGTATCAGGCCCAACAATATTGCAATAAAAAATACAAACATTTTTAGTAGATCCATAACTTCAATCTCACCCGGTTTTGGTAAAGTCCATAGTAACATCCCAGCAGTGAAAAACACATATAACAGACACACCCCTATGAATTTTGATTTCAAATACTTGTCATCTTTAAATTGTATCATTAAATCAACCACTTCAATCAGTGCATTTGCAGCAAAAAGTGCTAATAAGGGTAGAAACATAAGATAGTATTGACGCCATGGCACCGGTATGATGAACAACCCTGCAACCAAACCAATGAGATTAATGATCATTATATAATTCAGGTGCACGGAATTATCCGTGCTCCTAAAACGGTGGATTGCACCGATGAGGCCAAAAAGCCCCAATCCCACTAAGAATGGGTTTTGACTCAATAACTTCACGATATACACAAAGGGAGAAAATCCAACTTTCCAGCCGAGGTTTAAAAGTAAGTTGTACTCAATAAAGGCGTAGGCAGCATCGTATAATCCAAAATATCCCAGTGTTATTAAAATAGGTGAGAAAAAGCCCGCCATTTGGCACAGTATCTGAATGAATCGGTTATACACAGTGCCGGGCGAATTTGGATTGAACCAATATATGATCATAGCAATGGTAAATCCTGGCATGGCAAACAACATCTTTTGGGTAGCCATAATGGATGTACCCAGAAGAACCCCGCAAATAAACATCAACCACCTTTTTCGGGATTCGGTTGTTTCCTTAGATTGAACCACAGTCATTAATAAAAACAGGCATCCTAACCAACACGGTATGCTGAGCAGATCCGGACGGATCTCCAATGTTTTTGTTTGAAACATTACGGTACATACCAAAAATACTGTTCCCACTATGCCCACCCGCCAATTTCTCCACTGTTGACCGATTTTGAAGTTAATAATTAAGATAATTCCGGTTAATACCCACATGAACCTTCTGCTAAAAAACAACATTTCCGAGGCCTCCCTAAAGTTGGCCTCCACATCAAAAAATGAAAAGAACTGAGCAAGAAGAAAATGCATAGCGGGTGTATGGTGTTCGAAGTAATCCTTGAATGGAAGAAAACCTTGAGAAATAAGCCATGCGGAATGCAAGTGTTCGAACTCGTCAGGGTCGAATTTTCTGGTTTGTAGCAGCCAAAGTCTAGAAAAATAGACTACAACTATCAAAACCAGTGCAGTTATCCACAATAAAGTTTTGTGGTTTTTGGAATCAGTTAGCCAGATTTTTATTGAAGTTGGAATAGCCACAAAGGGGACAATAAACACTGATTTATAGCTCATTTTGGCGAAGATAGGAAGTCAACCTATAATATCCAATCTTATCTACATATTCAGGCATTCATCCAGCATTCAGTAGAAAAAAGCATGAGGACCAAGTGATTGGCAAATCTAATAATATGTTGATATTTATCATAGCTTTGCCGGTCATTACTCATTAAGATACCCTGAAATATTGGTAATTTTACGGGCAACTGTTTAGTCGGTATTAACGTCATGTGAAATAGTAAAATATGTATTAAATATATAAATATATAAATGTCGTGGTTTTGAAATGGCCGTATTTTGACTTACTGGAAGGAAACGGCGTCAGAGCAATAAATTGTGTTTTATTTAAAAAAAATATTGTTTTTCCTAGATAAACAGTTAAATTTGTAGTTCTGTTATTCATTTTTCAAGACATAAACTGATAAAGTATAAAACGAATTCTACTTTTTATTGATATGCGGAAGTTAAGTAACAACTACAGGAAGGTCAGTTGTTTTGTTCTATTGATATTTTTTCTGTTTGGGTATGTCCATGTCCAATCTCAGAGCTTTAGCTCAAGCAATTTATCCGGAGAAAGCCTCAACAATCCAACAAGTTTGCAATTTGGCCCCGATGGACGTTTGTATGTAAGCCAACAAGATGGGACTATTTTTGCCTATACTATTCAAAAAAATGCCCCAAACGATTATCAAGTAACCAATACCGAGACTATTCAGCTGGTTAGACAAATTCCCAATCACGATGATGATGGCACTCTGAATCCGGCAGAGACAGACCGCCAGGTTACAGGTCTACTTGTAACTGGAACCGCCAGTAACCCCATACTCTACGTCAGTTCAAGTGACCCTCGGATAGGAGGTGGTGAAAGCGGTGGAATAGGAGATGTTAATTTAGACACCAACTCGGGTGTAATTTCTAAGTTAACCTGGAACGGTAGTAGCTGGACCAGGGTGGAAGTGGTAAAAGGCTTACCTCGATCTGAGGAGAATCACGCGGTGAATGGCATACAATTGGACGAAGCAACCAATACACTCTATCTGGCCATGGGAGGTAGTACCAATGCTGGCTCGCCATCAGCTAACTTCGCTTATAGCACAGAGTACGCCCTATCGGCGGCAGTGTTGATGATAGATCTGGATATGATTGATAACAATTTTGGCGGCAGCTATGACTTGCCCACCTTAGACGACCCTACACGTGCCAATACCGGCCCCGGCGGTTCAGATGTGGGTGATCCGTATGGAGGTAATGATGGATTGAACCAGGCAAAAATTGTAATAGGAGGCCCAGTCCAGGTTCATGCACCTGGTTACCGAAACAGTTACGACTTAGTTCTGACCAAGACCCCGGGAGTGGAGGGCAGACTCTACACCATTGACAATGGAGCCAACGCAGGCTGGGGTGGTTATCCGGAAAATGAAGGAACGGCAAATGTTACAAGTAACTATGTAATTGGCGAACCAGGCTCCGTAGGTCCGGGACCTCCAGATCCCGTTAATAACCTTGACAATTTACATTATGTGTCAGGCCCTGGATTTGGTCCAATTTACGGAGGCCATCCAAATCCCATTCGTGCCAACCCAGCAGGGGCTGGTTTATATCGCCGCGATAACAGCAACCAGGAAGTTTTTGAATTGAACCCTACCACTGATTGGCCTCCGGTACCTGTTAGCCTTGCCAATCCTGTGGAAGGCGATTTTCGAAACCCGGGCGTGGATGACGGCGCCCTTTGGACATGGGGTTCTTCAACCAATGGATTGGCGGAATATACAGCCACTAATTTTTTTGGCGGGGCAATTACCGGAGATTTATTGGCTGCCTCATTTGATGGCAGCATCTATAGAATCGAATTGAGCGCTAATGGACAATCTACCACTAATGTACAGGCATTTGCCTCAGGATTCGGAAGTGTGCCATTGGATGTAACCGCTCAGGGGACAGGAGATATATTTGAGGGGACCGTATGGGCAGTGACTTATGTAACGGGAAATGTTACAGTTTTCGAGCCGGACCAACCGCCAGATGATGGTTGGACGGTTGAAGCAAGCAGTAATGATCCAACTGCCCGCCATGAGAATGCCTACGTTGAGGCAGGTGGGTTATTCTACCTGATTGGTGGCAGAGGAAGTAAACCGCTGGACATTTACGATCCGGTGGCACAAAGTTGGAGTACCGGCGCTGCCCCGCCATTGGAGATGCACCATTTTCAGGCGGTATCTTATCAAGGTGATGTCTATGTAATCGGAGGCTTCACCGGACCTTTTCCTAACGAGACTCCATTAACCAATGTGTATGTATATGACCCTGGAGCTGATAGTTGGACTACAGGCCCCAGTATACCGGTCGGACGACGACGTGGCTCTACCGGAGCAGTGGTCTACAACGACAAGATCTATATGGTTAGTGGTTTACAGAATGGACATGTAGATGGGTGGGTACCGTGGTTAGATGAATTTAATCCGTCTACGGGCACCTGGACCAATCTCTCAGATGCTCCCAGAGCTCGTGACCACTTTCAGGTAGGCATAATAGGCGACAAATTATATGCTGCTGGGGGACGTAGAACCGGGCAAAATACCTTATTTACTCCTACTATATCCGAGGTAGATGTCTATGATTTTATTACCAGCACATGGTCTACACTCCCTGGTACCGCCAATATCCCCACTGAGCGAGCGGGTGCATCTACGGTAGTAGCCAACGGTACGGTTATAGTGATAGGAGGAGAAACGGGAAGTCAGACCATTGCCCACAATGAGACTGAAGCATTGGACCCTGCTACCAATACCTGGATTACTATGGATCCGTTAAATACCGGTAGGCATGCCACCCAGGCAATAATATATAATGCAAAGATATATATAGCTGCAGGTTCAGGCAACAGGGGAGGAGGCCCTGAGTTGACCAGTCAGGAATTTTTAAACTTGGGGACCAACTGTACTGGAGACATCAACAATTTTAATTTAGACGATGACAATGATGGTTATAGCAATGGCGATGAGACCCTGAATGGGACGGACCCCTGTTCAGCTGCCAGCCGACCTCCAGACAATGACGGGGATTTTTTGTCAGACTTACTAGATAATGATGACGACAATGATGGCTTGTTGGACACCGTTGATGCCTTTGCATTGGATGCACAGAATGGAGAAGCCACCTCTTTACCGGTAAATTACCCATTTCTCAACGGCAATCCTGGGTTTGGTTTATTTGGGCTGGGACTTACCGGACTAATGACCAATCAAGTATCAGATTACCTTGATTTGTTTGATGCCACTGATCCAGGCCTCATTATGGGTGGCGCTTCCGGGGTAGCCACTGTGCCTGTATCTTCAGGAGATGCTACTACCAACGATCAGGAATATGCATTTCAATTCGGAGTAAGTGTTACCAGCAGTACCAATATTTTTAACGTAAAATCAAAGATGCAGGGCGCACCGTTTTTTAATGGAGTTTTTCAGGACCAGTCCCAAGGAATTTATATAGGAAATGGAGATCAGGACAATTATTTAAAAATAGTTTTGGCAGCCAATGGTGGCAATGGAGCATTTCAAATCTTTGCTGAGAACAATGGTTCTATTGTACAGAATACTTTTTTCAACGTCACAGATATACTCCTGGAATCAGAAATCAATCTATTTCTAAAGATCGATCCTTCAGCTGGGACCGTTCAACCTCAATATTCCACCGGGAGCAATTCGGCAGTAATAGATTTGGGGACGCCAATAGCGCTCAGCGGGACTGTATTGAATACCATTCAAGGTCCTGACGCTCTGGCAATTGGTATCATTGCTACTTCAGGTTCTGCCCCCAGCTACCAGGCAACCTGGGATTTTATTGAGGTGCAACCTGACCAGGTTTTTCAAGTACAGAGAATTAACTCCGGAGGCCCTGCTTTTTCCTTTGGAGGAGAAAACTGGCAGGCAGATCAGTTTAACAATGGTAATAAGACCTTTGAAAACGCTATCGCCATTGCCAACACCACTAATGATGTGCTTTACCAGACTGAAGTCAGCAGTAGTACTGGAGGATTTACCTACGATATCCCGGTTACAAATGGAGATTACAGCGTAAATATTCATTTCGCAGAGATATTCCACGGAGTGGAGAATGGCAACGGTGTGGGTGCCAGGGTATTTGATGTAGACATTGAAAACGGTCAAGAACAACTAAGTAATTACGATATAATAGCTCAGGCTGGTGCACCTGCTACCGCTATAATCGAGTCTTTCAATAACATAAATGTTTCTGATGGAAGCTTAACCATTGTCTTTACCACTATTACCGACAGGGCTAAGGTATCGGGAATTGAAGTGTTTGGTAGCAGTTCAACGCTTCCTCCGGTGGTTATCAACCCCGGTACACAGCTACTAAATCCCGGAGAGGTGGTCAATCTACAAATAAATGCCACAGATCCCAATCCAAGTGATGTGATTACCTATTCAGCCACAGGTTTACCAGCCTCATTAACTATCGATCCGGTTAGTGGCATTATCAGTGGAACTGTTACCGATCCCATTGGGGACTATGCTGTAACTGTAACGGCCACGGACGACGGTGGACTTTTTTCAGAAGTGAACTTTAGTATGGCTGTTAATAATTTTCAGGTATTGTTTCGAATTAACTCTGGAGGTCCGGCATTTACTTTTAATGGCGAAAACTGGCTGGTGGACCAGTTTAATGATGGAGCGAACCAATTTGAAAATGTCATTCCCATCGGGGCCACTACCAATGATGTCCTCTATCAAACTGAACGATTTGACAATGGTGGTAATTTCTCATACAACATTCCCGTACCCGTGACGGGCACCTATGGAGTTCGACTTCATTTTGCCGAGATATTTCATGGGGTCAATAACAGCAACGGTGTCGGGGCACGAATATTTAATTTGGATATGGAAGGTGGACAGGGACAGCTAACAAATTACGATATAATAGCAGCATCTGGTGGCCCCGCTACCGCAATTACTGTGGCCTGGTCAGATATTCAGGTCACAGATGGTGTGCTTACCATTAATTTTCTGGCAAGTGTAGACAATCCGAAATTGTCCGGTTTGGAGGTATTCAATATAGCAAGCCCTCCATCAGCTCCGGTGGTGGTCCAGCCGGGAAATCAAATCTATAATGATGGCGAGCAGGTCATTATACAGATAAATGGCACTGATCCAAATTTAGGGGACATATTGACTTTTACTGCCACTGGATTACCCAACTCTTTAACCATTGATTCCGGAACCGGATTGATTAGTGGGACCCTGGCAGATGCCGCGGGGGATTATTCGGTAACTGTACGAGTGACTGACAACGGCGGACTTTTTGATGAGCAAACATTCAATATTACCATTGGTAATTTTACCTCTTTATTCAGAATAAATTCCGGAGGACCTGCATTTACATTCAATGGTGAGGACTGGCTGGTGGACCAGTTTAATGATGGAGCAAACCAATTTGAAAATGTCGTTCCCATCGGGGCCACCAATAATGATGTCCTCTATCAAACTGAACGATTTGATAATGGTGGAAGCTTCACCTATAACATTCCAGTACCGGCCGCTGGCGGATATGCTATACGACTACACTTTGCGGAGATATTCCATGGTGTTGAGAATACTAATGGCATTGGTGCCCGGGTATTTGATGTGGATGTAGAAACAGGGCAGGGATTGTTGAGTAACTACGATATAATAGCCCAGGTGGGAGCGCCGGCAACTGCCATAATAGCCGGTTTTAATAATATCAATGTGACTGATGGGTTTTTCACCATTTCATTCAACGGAACGGTAGACAACCCCAAAATATCAGGGATTGAGCTTTTTGCAATTAGTACCGCTCCGCTTCCGCCCACAGTGGTTGATCCTGGGGACCATATTTATAATCAAGGGGAGTTGGTCAATATTCAAATTAATGGTCAGGATCCCAACATTGGTGATCTATTGACTTATAGTGCCACAGGTTTACCAGCCGGGCTTAGTATGGACTCCGCTAGTGGGCTGATCAGCGGAACTTTGTCAGATCCGGCCGGGGACTACGTTGTTACCGTGCTGGTGACGGATGATGGTGGCCTTTTTGTTGAACAAACTTTTACTATTACCATAGGAGATTTCATCTCGGTATTCAGAATAAATTCCGGAGGACCAGCATTTATATTCAATGGTGAGGACTGGCTGGTGGACCAGTTTAATGACGCTGGTCAGAGTTTCACTAATGCCATACCCATAGCAGCCACTAATAATGATGTCCTCTATCAGACAGAAGTATTTGATAATTCTAGCAGCTTCACCTATAACATTCCAGTACCGGCCGCTGGCGGATATGCTATACGACTGCACTTTGCGGAGATATTCCATGGAGTAAATAACACCAATGGTGTAGGTGCCCGGGTATTTGATGTGGACGTAGAAGCTGGGCAGGGAGTGTTGAGTAACTATGATATAATAGCCCAGGTAGGGGCGCCGGCAACCGCCATAATAGCCAGTTTTAATAATATCAATGTGACTGATGGGTTTTTCACCATTACTTTCAACGGAACGGTTGATAACCCCAAACTGTCCGGGTTGGAGCTATTCTCAGTGGCTACTCCTCCTGCTCCTCCAATAGTGGTGAATCCAGGAAATCAGATTAATAATCTAGGAGAATCTATAATTATTCAGATCAATGCAAATGATCCCAACGTGGGTGATGTTATCACTTATTCTGCATTTGGCCTGCCTAATACTGTAACTATCGATCCAGTGAGCGGATTGATCACAGGTACCCTTAGTGATCCTGCAGGGGTTTATGGAGTGACTGTCAGGGCCACTGACAATGGAGGTTTGTTTTCTGAGGAGACCTTTAATATTACTATTGGCAACTTCATTCCACTTTTCAGGATTAATTCCGGAGGCCCGGCTTTTACATTCAACGGAGAGGACTGGCTGGTGGACCAGTTTAATGATGGAGCGAACCAATTTGAAAATGTCATTCCCATCTCCGCCACTAATAATGATGTTCTCTATCAAACTGAACGATTTGATGATGGTGGCAGCTTCACCTATAACATTCCAGTACCGGCCGCTGGTGACTATGCTATCGAATTACATTTTGCAGAGATATTCTTTGGTGTGAACACTGTTGGCGGTGTGGGGTCCCGTGTATTTAATGTGAATGTAGAAAATGGACAGGGGCAGTTGAGTAACTACGATATAATTGCTCAGGTAGGAGCACCTGCAACCGCCATTATAGTGTGTTTTAACAACATAACAGTAACGGATGGGTTTTTTACCATAGACTTCAATGGAGTGGTTGACAATCCTAAACTATCGGGACTTGAGTTATTTGAAATAGGGGATCTACCTCCCGTTTTGGATGCTATTGGCGATCAAACTGTTGCCGAGGGCGCCCTGCTTGACATTCCAATTTCCGCCACAGATAATAGTGGTCCACCTGCGATTACCGGCACAGACATACCAACTTTCGCTACTTTAACAGACAACGGTGATGGTACCGCCATGCTGTCATTAGCCCCTGGATTTGTGGATAACGGTATTTACACGGTAACCATTACAGCCACAGACATTGACGGGTTAACTGATGAAGAGACATTCAATATTACCGTTACCGATGAGAACGGACCGCCGGTTTTGGCTGCAATTGGGGATCAAGTGGTAGCTGAGGGAGATATTTTGGACGTTTCCATAGCTGCCAGCGATCCGGATGGAGAAATACCTGTATTGACTGCTGCCGGGTTGCAACCCTTTATGAGTTTCGTGGACAATACCGATGGGACTGGCCAGTTATTGATCTCACCTGGTTTTACAGATGTGGGTGTGTATAATGTTACTATTACGGCCACAGACGGTATGGGATTACAGGATGAGGAAACGCTGCAAGTCACGGTTACCGATGTGAATGCACCGCCGGAATTGGTGCCATCAGGTGATCAGGTGGTGTCAGAAGGAAATACTTTGGATGTGCCGGTATCGGCCAGTGATCCTGATAATGAAATTCCAGTTATATCTGCTACCGGTCTCCCTTCATTCGCAAGTTTAGTAGATAACAATAATGGAACTGCCACCCTTTCGTTATCTCCGGGATTCATGGACAATGGAATCTACACTGTAACCATCACCGCCACAGATGCTGCAGGGCTTACTGACGAGGAGACTATCACAGTTACTGTTCTGGACGTAAATGCTGCCCCTGAACTGGCATTCATAGGCGATCAGACAGTTCCTGAAGGGGATGTACTGGATCTTTTAATAACTGCCAGTGATCCTGATGGTGAAATACCAGTATTAACCGCCACCGGATTGTCGCCATTTATGAGTTTTATGGACAATGGAGATGGCACTGGGCAGCTGCTGATATCTCCAGGTTTTACAGACGTTGGCCTGTATTCAGTTACCATTACTGCAGCCGATGCCATTGGATTGCAAGATGAAGAAACCATTCTGGTTACTATCACCGAGGTAAATGCCGCTCCCATACTGGTCAATATACCTGATCAAACTTTGGAAGAAGGGTCTTCGTTGCAGTTTGACATTGTTGCTACTGATCCGGACAATGAAATTCCGGGATTAACGGCTTCTGGTCTACAGCCGTTCATGGATTTTATTGACAATGGCGATGGAACCGGAATGATAATAGTCACCCCTGACTTTAACGATTTTGGAATGTTTACCATCACCGTTAGCGCTACGGATGCTGCTGGTCTATTCGATGAGCAAGAGGTAGTAATAGATGTTACCGAGATCACCAGGGACCCTGAATGGTCGATAGATGGACAAATCGAAAATGCCAATTGTCTGAATGAAGCGGGGGCAATTACCTTAACGGTGAGTGGCGGCTTCGGTGTGGTGGAATACCTTTGGTCCGATGGTGAAACTACCAAAGACATTAGTAGTCTAACCTCAGGAGTATATACGGTCACTATTACTGACCAAAAAGATAATTCGACGGAAGAGTCATTTACCGTGAATACCCAACCAGGCCCTCAGAAACCGACTCTGACTCTGGATGACCGGATATTGATGTCCACACCAGCAGAAAGTTATCAATGGAGCCTGGATGGTGTTGAAATTGAAGGAGCCATTTCTCAGATTATCGAGGTTACTTTGTCCGGTGAGTACAGTGTTGCTATTGCGGACGAGTTAGGTTGTTCCGTCATGTCTGATCCATTTATAGTTACCTTTGATTTCAGCGAACTAAATGTCTACCCTGTTCCATCTGATGGCGCTTTGAATATTGAGATTATTCTCAAAGAAAATGAGGTGATCACCTTAGTTCTAATTGATGCTATGGGACGGCAAACCCCATTGGGTACTTTTGACTTAGCTGCCGGCCGCCATACACTGAACCTGAACTTCAATGACGCGCTTGCAAACGGAGTTTATTTCCTGATGAACAATGGTAGCAGCTTTGAATCCAATATTACCAGAGTTGTACTAATAAGATAAAACCTAAATTCCGTATATAACCCCTTCATCAATATTATTTTGGTGAAGGGGTTATGCGTTAAACCCGGATGTAATTAGCAGCATCAATGCTCATATGAAATAGTCCTATCTGAATGAAAATTGTGTTATTTAATAAAAAACTATTGTTTTTTCAAGAAATAATCAGTAGTTTTGTAAGTACAATTGTACATAATAATTTTATTACACTGATTTTTTAAACGCATTAGATGTCTATTTTTAGATCTTATAGTATTGAGAATTGGACTGGTTTTCTTTTATTTCTACTGATCCTGATACCACTAAGTTCGCTTGGTCAGATAGGTTTTAACTCAAACAATTTGACCGGGGCAAACTTATCTAATCCTACCAGTTTACAGTTTGGCCCGGATGGTCGTTTATATGTTAGTCAGCACGATGGGACAATATACGCATACACCATACAAAAAACCGCCCCCAACAATTATCAAGTAACCAGCACCGAGACCATCCAATTGGTCAGACAGATCCCCAACTACGACGATGATGGTACCTTAAATGCAGTGGTAACAGATCGTCAGGTTGCCGGAATTTTATTGACGGGTACCTCCTCAAATCCAATAATGTACGTTAGTTCCAGTGATCCGCGGGCAGGTGACGAGCCTGACTTTGAAGATCTGAACCTGGACACCAACTCCGGAGTGATCTCTAAATTAACCTGGAATGGGAGCAGCTGGACGAAGTTGGATGTTGTGCGTGGATTACCACGTTCAGAGCATAATCATTCCACCTATGGTATGCAGCTGGATGAGGCTACCAATACCTTGTACTTGAACAGTGGAGGAAATACCAACGCGGGTTCGCCTTCTAAGAATTTTACTTACCTCTCGGAATACGCACTATCCTCAGCAATTTTAAAAATAGACCTGAATATGATCGATAATAGTTTCGGAGGGAGCTACGATCTGCCCACACTGGATGATCCCACCAGATCAAATACCGGCCCCGGTGGCTCAGATGTGGGTGATCCGTTTGGAGGAAATGATGGATTGAACCAGGCTAAGATTGTAATAGGGGGCCCGGTACAGGTCCACGCACCGGGATTTCGAAACAGTTATGATTTGGTACTGACTCAGACCTCGGGAATGGAGGGCAGACTTTATACCATTGACAATGGAGCCAATCCAGGCTGGGGAGGTTATCCTGAAAATGAAGGGGCTTCAAACGTTACCAATAATTATGTGATTGGAGAGCCAGGATCCCAGGGCCCGGGCCCCAATGATGCTCAGGTGAACAATCTTGACAACTTGCACCTGGTATCAGGCCCGGGATTTGGCCCAATTTACGGAGGACATCCCAACCCTATACGTGCCAATCCTGCAGGGGCAGGACTTTATCGCCGTGATGATGGCAATCAGGAATTTTTTGAATTGAGTCCTACGGCAGACTGGCCACCGGTACCTGTCAGTTTGGCTAACCCTGTAGAAGCAGATTTTCAAAATCCCGGTATCGATGATGCCGCCTTGTATACCTGGAGTTCATCTACCAATGGCCTGGTCGAATATACGGCCACCAATTTCTTTGGAGGAGTCCTGACAGGGAATCTACTGGCAGCTTCTTTTGATGGTAAAATTTACAGAATTGAACTAGCTGCCAACGGGCAAAGCGTTACCAATGTTGAGGTCTTTGCTTCAGGCTTTGGGAGTAACCCATTGGATATCACAGCCCAAGGCACAGGCGAAATATTTGAAGGAACAGTATGGGCGGTGACCTATGCATCTGGCAATGTTACAGTATTTGAGCCGGACCAACCTGCTGACGATGGATGGACAGTGGAAGTAAGTAGTAACGACCCTACCAAGCGGCACGAAAATGCCTATGTAGAGGTGGGAGGACTGTTTTACTTGATAGGTGGGAGAGGGAATAAACCTTTGGAGATTTATGATCCAGTGTCCAGGAGTTGGAGCACAGGTGCTGCCCCGCCATTTGAGATGCACCATTTTCAAGCAGTATCTTACCAGGGCGATGTATATGTAATCGGAGGCTTCACCGGAGATTTTCCCAATGAGACTCCATTGACTAATGTGTATATATATGACCCTGGAACTGACAGTTGGACCACGGGTCCCAGCATACCGGCATCCCGCCGCCGCGGCTCCACGGGAGTAGCGGTTTACAATAATCGTATCTATATGGTTTGTGGTTTGCAGAATGGGCACATAGATGGATGGGTACCTTGGTTAGACGAGTTTGATCCGTCCACGGGCACCTGGACCACCCTACCGGATGCTCCCAGGGCAAGAGATCATTTTCAGGTTGGTGTGGTGGGGAATAAGCTCTATGCAGTAGCGGGTCGTCGTACCGGTGAGTTGACTGTGTTTGCCCCCACAGTGCCAGAGGTTGATGTCTATAACTTCACTACGGGCAACTGGACAACGCTGCCAGCCGGGGTTAATATACCAACAGAACGAGCTGGTGCCACCACGGTAGTAGCCAATAGTAAGTTGATGGTAATTGGTGGTGAAACGGAAGGTCAGACCACCGCGCATTATGAGACGGAAGCTTTGGATCCCAAAACCAATACCTGGACCACTATGGATGCGCTAAATACCGCACGACATGCTACCCAGGCGTTATTCTACCACGCAAAGATCTATATTACTACAGGATCCGGCAACAGGGGGGGCGGACCGGAGTTGATCAGTCAGGAGTTTTTAGAGATTGAAATTTCAGATTTAGTTTTAGATGTTGATGAGAACATTTTAAACAATATTGTTAAAATATATCCAATACCCGCTGGTGACAAGATTTTTTTGATAAGTGAGGAACCTTTAATAGATGCAAGTATCACTATATTTAACATTTCGGGGCAGCAGGTCCAGAAGACTGACTTGGTAAATATCACTGCATCAACTCCCGTACAGATTGATATTTCTACTGTTTCAACAGGTATCTATGTTGTGAAGCTTTTATCTGGTAAACAGTTTGGTAACTTTAAATTCATCAAGTATTAATTTTTATCTTCGCAATCTATTTCGCTTTTTGGAATGAAATTTCAATTTATACTATTTTTTGTACTGGTGTGTTCAACGAACTTGTCAGGCCAAATTAGTTTTACAACCAGCGGCCTTGCCGGTGAGTCTTTATCCAATCCAACATCGCTGCAGTTTGGCCCGGATGGTCGTTTATATGTGAGTCAACTTGATGGGACAATGTTTGCCTACAACATACAGAAAACCGGTCCAAATAACTACCAAGTTTCAAATACGGAAACTATTCTATTAGTTAAACAGATCCCCAACTACAACGACGATGGTACTTTAAACGCTGGCGAAAACAATCGTCAGGTCGCCGGAATTCTATTGACCGGTACCTCCTCAAATCCAATAATATACGTTAGTTCCAGTGATCCGCGGGCGGGTGACGAACCTGACTTTGAGGATCTGAACCTGGACACCAACTCCGGAGTGATCTCTAAATTAACCTGGAATGGGAGCAGCTGGACCAAGTTGGATGTGGTGCGTGGCCTGCCACGTTCTGAACATAACCATTCCACCTATGGTATGCAGCTGGATGAGGCTACCAATACCTTGTATGTAAACAGTGGAGGAAATACCAATGCAGGTTCGCCTTCTACGAATTTTGCCTACCTCACGGAATACGCACTATCCGCAGCAATTTTAAAAATAGACCTGGACATGATCGATAATAGTTTCGGAGGGAGTTACGATCTGCCTACTTTGGATGATCCCACCAGATCAAATACCGGCCCCGGTGGCTCAGATGTGGGCGACCCGTTTGGAGGAAATGATGGATTGAACCAGGCTAAGATTGTAATAGGGGGGCCAGTACAGATCCACGCACCGGGTTTTCGAAACAGTTATGACTTGGTACTAACTCAGACCGCGGGAGTGGAGGGCAGACTTTACACCATTGACAATGGAGCCAACCTAGGCTGGGGAGGCTATCCTGAGAATGAAGGAGCTTCAAACGTTACTAATAATTATGTAATTGGAGAACCAGGCTCTCTGGGACCGGGAGCCAATGATGCTCAGGTGAACAATCTTGATAACTTGCACCTGGTATCAGGCCCGGGATTTGGACCCATTTACGGTGGTCATCCCAATCCTATACGTGCCAATCCTGCAGGGGCAGGACTTTATCGCCGTGATGCTAGCAATCAGGAATTTTTTGAATCGAGTCCCACGGTAGACTGGCCACCGGTACCTGTCAGTTTGGCCAACCCGGTAGAAGCCGATTTTCAGAACCCCGGGATTGATGATGCCGCCTTGTATACCTGGAGTACATCTACCAATGGCCTGGTCGAATATACGGCCACCAATTTCTTTGGAGGAGCCATGACCGGTGATTTACTCACAGCATCATTTGATGGTAAAATTTATAGAATCGAACTAAGCGCCAACGGGCAAAGCGTTACCAATGTTGAGGTCTTTGCATCTGGCTTTGGAAGTACCCCTTTGGATGTAACCGCTCAGGGTACTGGAGATATATTTGAAGGAACGGTATGGGCCGCTACCTACGGAAGTAACAACATAATTGTGTTTGAACCGGGAGATCCATCCTCTTGTAGTCCAAATATTAATGACTACTTAGTGGATTCGGACGGTGACGGTTATACAGATGGTGATGAGACTGATAATAGTACCGATCCGTGTTCGGCTGCCAACCAGCCGACAGAAGATTTTGATCAAACGTTAATCAACGGTTTTTTGGTTTCTAATCTTAACGACCCCGATGATGACGATGATGGACTCCTGGACCTGGAAGATCCTTTTGTTTGGGACGCCTCCAACGGAAAGGGCCTTCAACCCCCCTTTTTCAATGACCTGTTTAGTCAACAGGGTAATGGATTTGGAGGAACTGGTCTAACTGGCTTAATGAACAATGGGACTACTGATTACCTGGATCAGTTTGTTTCAGATGAAGTGATATTAGGTGGCCCATCCGGATTACTTACCATTCCCGTCATAACCAGCGGAGATGCATTTGTAAACAGTTTTCAAGAGAATGCCTTCCAATTTGGAGTAGATGTATCTTCTCAAACAGGCCCCTTTACCGTGAGTACCAAGATAAATGGCCCATTCTTCAATAACACTACTCCGGTTAATTGGCAGTCTCAAGGATTCTATATTGGAACAGGAGACCAAAGCAATTACCTAAAGTTAGTGCTGACGGCAAATAATGGAGTCGGTGGATTTCAGATTTTTCAGGAAATTGATGGTTCGAAAGCTCCTTCACCCAATGATCAAGCCATATATTCTGTTAATGGCCTGCTTA
>QIEB01000487.1 GCA_003229495.1 Flammeovirgaceae bacterium | reverse complement strand
TTGCTGAACTCAAAGCGCGTGAAAATAATCAAGATACCCATCGATTCATTGATCTGGTAAATCTCAGGAAAGGTGATGAGGTGCGAATTAATGCAGGTGCAATGGCAGGATATGCGGGACAGTTTCTGCAACGCAACAGTCAGGACAGGGTTATTGTCCTGCTCAATATTATGGAGCAGCAATCCAGGGTGAGCTTACCAGTAGACGCGATCGGTTCTATTCATTAGATCGCTGCTGGTAATAGTGTTTGTGCGGAGTGCAATTTTGCACACTGCATGGCGGTAGCGTACCTCAGAATGGTAAAACTTAATACCGAGAAACTAAATTAAAGTATTCATATAATAATGAGCGGCGATTTTGAAATAATAAAAAAAGATGAAGAGAAATTATCCAGTTGGGTAACACTAGTTACCAGAACTGTGAAAGCCTCCTGTTATAAGAAGCCTCAAAAGTTTCATTCACTTAATCAAGCTGACTATGTATCAGTTCTTCCTGTCACGAGCGATGGAGAAGTAATTCTTGTAAAGCAATATAGACCTGCGCTCGAGAAATACACATTGGAGTTACCGGGCGGTTTAATGGAGGAGGGCGATAATTCTGACGGACGTGCCTCGGCTGAACTTTATGAAGAAACGGGCTATAGGGTAACGGAACCGTTGATCAGTCTTGGTCAGCTTGATCCTGATACCGGGCGTTTAGAGAATAAGCTTTGGTGTTACATTGCAAAGAATGTGAAACGAATGTCTGAAGATGCCTGGACTCCTGAGCCAGGCATCAAAGTTCAGCAGGTTGGAATGAGTGAATTAGCAATGCTTTTGAATAATGGTCTATTCACACATGCACTGCATATAGCTATTATTGGACTTGCTGTAATAAACAAACACATTACCCTTCCGGATTGATAAATCCCGCAGATTTTAACAATGGTCGTTTCAGTTACAGAAAAATCAAATAAAAACGTATTAATAGTTACTACGAATGTTCCCAGCAGTTCAAAGGGCGCCAGTGCAGTATTGTTCTACCAATATATTTCTACTCTTAAAGCAGAATATTCCAAGCTCAAACATTTGATTTTTGTAGAGGGCGACAAGGATTATTCGACAGCGATTAAAGAGTATGCCAATGATATAGGCATGACTGTCGGCAATGAGATCATAGTCATTCGAGTACCAAAATTCTTACAGGTACAGTCGCAGGGTATTGTCCTCAGCCAAACAATAGTGCAGGTGATTAATAGTAGAATTAAAGAAATTAGTGCTGATGTTGTGGTAGCTTTTGATATCGTAGCGGCCTGGATTAGTAATGGGGTTAGTGCGCCACATCGGCTAGTTTGGTTAGGAGACCTTACGTATCAGACGGCTTACTACCATGGTCTCTATGCTGCACGAGAAAGTGTGCGAGGGCTTTTTAGATTTCCAAAAGCGTGGCTGAGCAGCTTGTTATGGAAGGGAGTTTATAAGCAGGCTATTAAAAAAAATGATAGGGTTCTTTGTGCATCACATTCAACTGTTAGTTCACTTGAAAAACTAGGCATCGTCAGTACTTACGAGCCTTATCCGTGGCCGTCTAGCCCAGGTAAAAGTTGTGTTCTTCCTGATACTCCTACATTTGTTTTCTTTGGAACATTGAATGCACTGGGCTCACGCTCAGCAATTCATTTCATGCTTGAACAATTATACCCTCGCCTAATTAAATTGTGGGGAAAGAGCGGTTTTCGGATTCTTATCGCAGGACGCGGGGGATTGCCTATATGGGCAAAAAGTGCATTTGCCCAAAAAATTGAAATTGAGTACCTGGGCTATGTTTCAGATCTTCAAAATTTCATGGCCTCTTGTCATGCAGTCATTGTTCCCATTGATGTGCCAGTAGGTAATAGAAGCCGAATTTTAACCGCAATGGCTATGAAGACTTTAGTGGTGGCACACCAAAATGCTGCTTTTGGAAATCCCGCATTAAAAGATGGTGAGACTTGCTTGTTGGCAGAAGGTGCAAGCGAGTTTGTTGAGGCCATGCGGCGGGCTGTGGAGAATCGAGAAATTGCCAACCGTGTAATCCTGCAAGCCAAGAGAGTTTATGACGCTAATTTTGATCCTAAAGTAGCTTGTGCAAGACTTTCAGGTTTAGTCTGGGAGTTATCGCAACAGGTAAATGATTAAAGCTGACAATTTATTTAAGGTAAAAAAATATGACTGACACAAAATCAATATCACACGACTTAAAGCTTGGCCATTCAGATGGCTGTCAAGTATGTAATTCAAAGAAATTACTGCCAGTAATTGATCTTGGGCATATTCCGCCCTGCGATTCATTACTGACTAAAGAACAATTAAACGAAGAAGAGTCGGTTTATCCACTCCGGGTTTTTCGTTGTAAGGATTGTGGGCTTGTACAAATCGATTATATTGTTCCGCCAGACGTATTATTTCATCCCACATATCCTTACAGGAGCGGAATTACTCCTTCGTTAGTCAAAAATCTTCAATCAACAGCTGGGAAAATCTGTGACAAATATAGTATTCCAGAAAATTCTTTGTGTATGGACATCGGATCAAATGACGGGACGCTGTTAAAAGGATTCCAGGCAAAAGGTATGCGTGTACTCGGTGTTGAAGCTACGAATGTTGCAAACATTGCAATTGCCGATGGAGTTGACACGATGCAAGCATTTTTCGGTGAAGAAATAGCAAAGCAAATATCTGCCAGGTATGGACCTGTAGCGGCAATTACCGCAACGAACATGTTTGCACACGTATCGAATCTTGGTGATATGCTGCGCGGTATCGATCAGCTGTTGGAAGACGGAGGAGTATTTGTTACAGAATCGCACTATTTGATAGATATACTTGATACCGTTCAGTATGATTCCATTTACCACGAGCATTTGAAGTACTATTCGCTTCGACCTTTAATTCGACTTTTTGAGCAGTATGGTTTCACAGTTACTGACGCGGAGAGAATTCCGAACTATGGAGGATCAATTCGAGTTTACTCTGAGAAGGGGCTTGGGCGGCCGGTATCAAATCAGCTTAATGATTTACTGCGAGAGGAGGATAAGCGTGGTATCTATAACGATGATGCTTTTGTAAAATTCCGAGATCAGGCAATCAAAGCAAAATTAGATTTACAGGAGTTTTTATTAAAACAACGACTGAAAGGTCGTCCGGCGCCAGGCATAGGTTGTCCAGGCAGATCAAGTACGCTGCTTAATTTCAGCAACATAGATCCGGAGTTAATGCCTTATATCGCAGAACAAAGTAGCTCGCTAAAGCTCGGGCTTTTTCTTCCTGGCACACATATCCCTGTAGTTGACGAGCAAAAACTTTTTGACGAACAACCAGAGTACGCTGTTCTTTTATCATGGCATTACGCAAAGCCAATAATCGAAAAGCTTAGATCCAAAGGGCTCAAATCGAAAATTATTGTGCCGCTGCCTGAACTACATATAGTAGATTAATGTCTGCGCTTCCGGGCCAGGGCCTAAAAGTTGCAATAGTTGGCGGTAACTTTGGCGTAAATGTTTTGCTGCCAGCATTTCGCGCTGCTGGAGTTGAAGTTGTTGCGGTTGTCGCAAGCACTGGGGCCAAAGCCAAGTTATTAGCCGAAGAACATAATATTCCATGTGGATGTAGTTCAATTGATGAAATACTAAACATGCAGATCGATGCAATTGGTTTGGCGGTACCGCCTGTTGAGTGCGAACGTATCCTGCCAACTTTACTGGATGCGCAAATCCCAGTATTTGTTGAGAAGCCGCTTGGGATTAGCGGAAAAAATGCCAAGAAATTAGCTAACAGAGCTCAGGGCATTACAACCATAGTAGATTTTGAGTTCGGAGAGCTGCGTACATTTAGCTCGTTAAGAAGAATTTTAAATCAGGGATCACTTGGGCATCCTCGATTCGGCCAAGTTACATGGTTAACCAGGTCTCTGGCCCAAAGTCAGGGAGACTGGTCATGGAAAACTGACGCGAGAGGAGGAGGCGGTGCTATTTCCATGTTTGCATCGCAGATTCTGTACTTGTTAGAGCAAATGTTTGGTGAGATTGTCAGTGTTTCTGCTATTTCAGACTCCAGTTCGACATATCAATTTACACCATCAGGCGAGAGTCCTGCAGATGAAAGCCTGAATGCATTATTAGAATTTCGTTCAGGAGTAACTTTTACGCTTTTAATATCATTGGTATCTCCTTCGCAACCATTTCAACGTTGGGAAGTGGCATTTGAAAAAGGATTTGTAACGATAGATAATATTGGGTCATCTGAGATGATGGATTTTAAAATGGTTGCATCTAATCTTGATGGGAAAGTGGTGAGCACAGAGACTGAAGCTGGATTGTTGGAGGGAGATAGTCGGACTTCAGCTGTGGCTTCCTTGGCTAGAAAGTTTTTCACAGCCGTAAAAGAGCAAACTGACGTTCAGCCAGATCTGAATACTGGCGCACGTATCCAGGCACTGGTAGATGCAAGCGCGCGGTAAAAAGCGGTAAGCGTGAGTTGATTGATTGGCCATGATAGCAAAAAAATTATTAAGCAATAGGAGAGAGAATGAGTCGTTAGATAACCGTAGACTGGCCACAATTATATTCGTGTTTGATTTCAATTCATTTGAATGCGGGTTGCTGGAGGAGGTAAAACTGCTGTCAGCAAAAGAGCTGAAAGCGATCCATGGTGTCATTTGAAGTGCGTGGACAAGAAGACGTGCCACAATTGCCTGGCAGGTGTTCCCTCGTAAAGTTTGCGTATCCCTTGGAGTTTTACGTCCTTAGCGTTGATGAGAATATAGGTGATTTAGATTGAAGAGTGGCTCAAAGGGAAAGTCAGCTTTTCACCTTGGCTTCCGGTACTTTTCAGCCAGTGTAATCCAAGGCGTACTCGCTTTTGTAGCTTTACCTTTTGCAACTACCATTTTGGGGCCAAGTGAATACGGGGTCTATGCTCTTGTTACTTCCTTTTCGCTGCTTGTTTCAGCGTTCGCCGATTTAGGCCAACAGATTCTGTTTGCTGGGCATTACGGGGCCGCAGATGATGCGCAAAGGAAATCCTTGTTTAGTAGCGCGATTATTTCATCATTCATCTTAGCCTGTGTGCTTGCCCTGTTATTTGTCTTACTATGGAATCAATTAGCCGCATACACAGGTGCTGAAAGCGCTATATCGGAAACGATATTGTGGCTAGCTGCTGCCTCAATCCCGTTGCGGGTTGCACATACTACTGGGAATCATTTTTTTAATGTATCAGGTCGAGCAGACTTGGCAGCCATACTTATTACAGGACAAGCCGTTGCGAATTTTGTAGTGCTGATGTTCTCATTATTTATCCTGGACCTGCAATTACTTTCATTGTTTCTTGGTAACATCTCGGGTTTGTTGGTCGCAGCCCTTGGGACGATTATTTTGCTTCGAAAGTCTTTGACAGTTGCGATCGGGAAATTCTGGCTCATGGAGCTATTTAAAATTGCGCCGGCCACGTTAGCAGCAAGCGTAGCAGAAAATGCACGGGCAGCAATTGAGAATCTTGTTTTAACGCGTTTTCTTGGAGTGAACATAGTCGGTATTTGGACTCACGCTCGTTTGTACCACGCTCTGCTTATGCAGGGAACAAATCCTATCGCTTACGTGATGTGGCCAAAAGCGCTTGAAGAGGCGCGCACAGGAAACGAGTTTGAGCTTGTTGGAAGAGTATGGAATGCGGTGTATGTGTGGCTCGTTGTGGCGGGTATATTTTTTGCATTTTTCGGGGGAGAAATTATTATGCTTTTAACGAATGGGAAGTTCGTCGATGCAGCGATATGGGTGCCACTATTAATTGCTTACCTACTTCTCCAGCACGCTGGTAAAGCAGCTACGGCTACAGTCTATGGACTAAAGAAAGGGGTGTGGACTGCTCACTTCCGTATTATTACGCTGATTCCATCTATAGTTGCTATATGGTTTCTTGTCCCAACTTTTGGAATCGGTGGTGTGGTTACCATTATGTTTGCAGAGATGTTTGTATTTCGTTTGTTGATGGGACATCGAGCACGTAGATTGCGACGTATCCCTTTTCAGGATAGATGGATTTTGATCGGTATTTTACTTATTCTAGGCATCCATTTGCTAATCTTTGTGGCTTCACCAACCTTGGCTGTTCGTGGATTACTCTTCGTTGTTGCTATCGTAGGAGTAATGATCTTAGGTCGTCGTGAGCTACGCGATACCATCTCTCAGTTGCGCAGGTTATTTAAATCTGATGAAGATTCAGCAGTAGCGCGTTTAGGGGGATGAGATGATTTGTATGCTTTGTGAAGGCCAATTGGGCCAAACCTTGCTAGAGATCACCGAGCCTGATCGTTTTGAGAAGCATTGCGGAGTGGGTACGCAGAATTATTTCAGACAGTGGAAGGAATGTGTATCTTGTGGGGCAGCTAACAATATTCTGCCAGCGAGCTCACAGGAATTATTGCAGAAGCTGCGCAGTTCCTACTATGAGGTGGATTTGCCTGATGGTGATGTTGGTGCAAAGTATCGCAAGGTTATGGGATTGCCGCCTGAGCAATCAGATAACTGGCACCGCGTTCAAAGAATAAATTCATTTCTGACTCGCTGGCTTGGTACATCACGCGGGACTTCGCACCAGATTCTTGATATCGGCGCTGGAACAGGTGTGTTTTTATCTCGGTTATTAGAATTGAGTGAGCAGTCATGGCAAGCAACTGCTGTTGAACCTGATCCTGTAGCTGCAAAGCACTTACGGGAATTGGGAGGCTTCGCAGTACGTGAAGAGATGTTTACCGGCCAGTCAGATTTAAAGAACTTTACATTGGTAACCTTGAACAAGGTATTGGAACACATCGAGGATCCGACAGCTGTTCTCGGGGCAGTTGTTAATTCATTGGCAGCAAATGGACTGGTATATGTTGAGGTGCCAGATAAGCTTACAACCAGGCTCCGCCGATATAATGATAATATCCTGGGTGCTCTGCACTATCATTTGTATCATCCGCGCAGTCTGGCATGGTTGTTTGAGTGGGTTGGCCTGGAGCCTTTATTAATTGAGCGAGTTTTTGAACCAAGTGGAAAAATTACTGTTTTTGGTTTTGCCTGCCTCCCTGGCTGGCTTGATAAGAGATAATTTATGACTGGTATACCTTATATAGTCGCCGAGATTGGCTCAGTTCACGACGGGTCGTTCGGCAATGCATGTCGATTGATAGAGGAAGCCGCTGCTTGCGGTGCTGATGCTGTCAAATTCCAAACACATATTGCTGAGGCAGAATCGCTAGCTAACGCACCATCACCCCCCTATTTTTCGGGGGAGCCTCGTGTTGATTACTTTCGTCGCACTGCATTCTCGCTTAAACAATGGAAAGAGCTTGCAAACGTAGCACGATCGGCTGGTATTGATTTTCTTTCATCACCATTTTCTCTGGAAGCGGTAGAGTTACTTAATGAAGTAGGCATTTCAATCTATAAGATTCCTTCTGGGGAAGTTACGAACATACCAATGCTTGAAAAGATTGTTGAAACTAATAAACCGGTTTACCTATCTTCAGGTATGAGCAACTGGAATGAATTGGATTTAGCAGTTGATGTATTGCGAGGCGGTGGAGAGGTGACCATTATGCAGTGTTCATCATTATATCCTTGCCCTGAGGAAAAAGTGGGTCTTAATATTATTGCCGAGATGAGTGCACGATATAACTTATCAGTAGGATTCTCAGATCACACACTTGGGTTAGCTGCAGCATTGGCAGCAGTTACACTTGGTGCAGTGGTGGTAGAGAAACATTTTACATTTTCCCGGCGCATGTACGGAAGTGATGCCAAGCATAGTATGGAACCAGAAGAATTCGAAAAATTCTGTATTGAATTAAAAAGTGCTGGGAAAATGATTGCTAGTTCGGTTGATAAAAATGATCTGTCACCTTACCTGGAGATGAAAAATATTTTTGAGAAGAGTGTGGTTACTTCTCAGGCATTGAAAGCAGGGACAATTCTAAAGAAGGAACATCTTGCATTTAAAAAACCAGGTGATGGAATATCAGCAGCGGAATATCGCCAACTGTTGGGTTGTCGTCTACGAATAGATTTGGTTGCAGAACACAAACTAGAGAAAACTGATATTGAAAAAACTGATGAACTTTAATCTACCAGAAAGAAAATGTTGGCTTAATTAATATGAAAAAAATAGCAGTTGTTGTCGGATCACGTGCAAATTACTCAAGCATAAAATCGGTTCTTCTTGCAATTCAGAAACACACTGAACTGAAACTCCAGCTTGTTGTTTGTGCATCTGCATTGCTTGACCGTTATGGATCAGTGGTAAATTTGATTGAACAGGATGGTTTTGATCCGGTTGCACGTGTATATATGTTAATTGAGGGTGAATCGCCCGTCACTATGGCAAAGTCTACCGGGCTCGGTTTACTAGAGCTGCCCACAGTTTTTGAACGGCTTGATCCAGACATGATCTTAACAGTAGGAGATCGTTTTGAAACGATGGCCACTACTTTAGCGGCAGCCTATATGAATATACCTATTGCTCATACAATGGGTGGTGAGATCAGCGGAACAATCGATGAAAGTATAAGGCATGCAGTTACAAAGTTTTCTCATCTACATTTTCCAGCAAGTAATGGCGCAAAAGAACGCATCATAAGGTTAGGAGAATGCCCGGAAAGTATACATTTAGTGGGATGCCCAAGAATGGATCTTGTGAAAGAAATTGTCATGCATGAAAAGCCAGATGAGATTCTTAATGATGGGTTATTTAGTACAGGAGTAGGAGCAAGGTTTGATTTATCTCAGCCATTTTTACTTGTTTCGCAACATCCAGTTACGACTGAGTATGGCCAAGGGGAAAAGCAAATAACTGAAACACTTCAGGCTGTGTATGATACTGAGCTACCTGTTATTTTTTTATGGCCGAATGCCGATGCTGGATCAGATGATATTGCCAGAGGTATGAGGAAATGGCGTGAACGTCGCATGGACAAGAATATGCATTTCTTTAAGAACCTCTCTATTGATGTTTACGTTACTCTTATGAAACATACAGCATGCCTGGTTGGTAACTCGTCCAGCGGTATTCGCGAAGGGGCATTTCTTGGAACGCCAGTTGTTAATATCGGTACTCGACAGCAAGGGCGGGAAAGAGGAGATAATGTAATTGATGCTCTTTATAAAAAGAAGTCCATACATAAAGCTATAGCAAGCCAGATTTTGCACGGAAGGTATAAGCCAGACACGCTTTATGGCGACGGAAATACCGGTACCAGGATAGCCCAAATTTTATCTGACGCCAAGATAATCATTCAGAAACAGATTACTTACTGATTATGTCGCACCAGGTTGTTGGTTTAATTCCTGCTCGAGGTGGTTCCAAACAAATACCACGCAAGAAT
The DNA here is from genome assembly GCA_003229495.1 of Flammeovirgaceae bacterium. Lineage (GTDB taxonomy): Bacteria > Bacteroidota > Bacteroidia > Cytophagales > Cyclobacteriaceae > SZUA-3. The sequence goes on along the minus strand of QIEB01000487.1, from coordinate 14,778 downwards.
ATTATTCAATGTGGCGGTAAGCCGTTAATCGCGCACACAATAGAAGCGGCTCTTTCATCGAAATATTTGAATCAAGTCATTGTATCGACCGATGATGAAGAGATTGCAAATATCTCAAGAAGTTATGGTGCAGATGTCCCATTTCTGAGGCCTGATGAGTGTTCTGATGATGATGCGCCAATGATTGCAGTGCTACGTCATGCACTTAAGAGGCTGATGAATTCACAGAATCAGCCTGATGCATTGGTATTGCTTCAGCCTACCTCGCCACTTCGAAGCACTAAGCATATTGATGAAGCAGTCGAGATTTTTTTATCTAATCAGGCAACAAGCGTTGTTAGTGTGATAGAGATTCCACACCAATTTAGTCCTTCATCAGCATTGAGTTTGGAAGCAGGATTCCTTGCGCCACTTTCCCCCGAACTTTCTGCTACTACCCGCCGACAGGATAAAAAAAAATTTTATGCGAGAAATGGACCTGCAATATTGGTATGTCGTCCTGATGTAATTGAGTCCAACGAGTTGTATGGCAAACGTTGTATGCCATATTTTATGTCAGCCAGAGAATCTATTGATATTGACGAACCGTTTGATCTCGAGATTGCGGACTATATTTTAAGAAAAAAATGATTGGTGTCGTTGTAAAAGCCGGAAGGTTACTAAAAAATATTCCAATATTAGGGGCGCTAACTTTAGATTTATGGCGAATTTTTTCTAACCCAGGGGATACCTGGCTCGTTTTATTGGACCTTAAAAATACGTGGAAAGAGGCAGAATTTCTTCGTAAATTAAATGTAGTTAGTGATGACAGGCTTGCGTTGGTGCTAACTGTGACCGACGATTCAATTTATCGATTAAAGCTAGAGGCGATGCTGGCTTTTGGACTTAAGCTGAAAGGCTGGCATCCCGTAGTGGTGCTTGATAGCAGAGCACGAATTCAGGCGCGCAGGTATTTTCGTGCTTTTGGAATCAGAAATTTTATATATCTTGACGATATTAAGCTCGATGCTGCTGATATAGCCAGGTGCAAAGCCGAAGCGAAAAAGTTTTTATCTCAAAAACTGGATCTGCAGACAGTAAAGAAATGGGATTTCAATGGTTCATGGATTGGTCCACAAATTATTTCGACTCTCTCTCGACTTATTTTTAAGGGAATGCCTGACTTGCAGGATCCCAGAGCGCATAAAATTTTAGAATTATTGCTGCCGCGAATATTAGGGCAGGTTTTGAAAGCGCATAAATTAGTAGATCTTTATCGGCCCTTACTTGCAATAGTGAATGAGGCAAATTACACAACATTTGGTCCCTTGGTGGATATCTGTGTCGCTCATGATATTGATGTAATTCAGTTTATCCAACCATGGAGGGATGATGCACTTGTTTTTAGGCGGCTCACGAAGGAAACGCGCAGGGATCACCCTGGTGCTGTTTCAGAAGATACGATGGAAAAACTATCCAAACAACTCTGGGACGAAGAAAAGGATTCTCAATTAAGAAAAATATTTAGTGATCGCTATAATGGAAAATGGTTCTTACAATCAAGAAATCAAAAAAATGTAAAAAGTTTAAGTAAGGATGATCTTGTCAGAGAATTAAAACTAAATCCAAACAGGAAGACAGCGGTTGTATTTTCGCACGTACTGTGGGACGGTAATCTATTTTATGGCGAGGATTTATTTAAAGATTACGGTGATTGGTTTATACAAACAGTTAAAGCTGCCTGCCAGAATACTGATCTTAACTGGATAATAAAGCTTCATCCTGCAAATGTCTGGAAGCGCTCTTACGAACAGGTTACGGAAGAGTACGCAGAAGTAATATTAATAAGAGATGAGATTGGTGATCTGCCAGACCATGTCAAGCTTATACCTGCCGATACCAGTATAAATACATATTCTTTGTTTGAAAGTATTGACTATGGAGTCACTGTCAGGGGAACGCCGGGAATGGAGCTCCCCTGTTTTGGCGTACCATGTGTGACAGCAGGAACTGGTCGATATTCAGGGCTGGGATTTACAGTCGACTCTAATTCAATAGATGAGTATCTCGGTTGTTTGTCCACACTACATGAGCTTGCACCATTATCTGAAGAAGAAAAGCAGCGGGCTCAATGGCATGCCTATGCATCATTTATGCTCAGACCCTGGATTATGGACAGCTTTCTCTCTAAATTTTCTTTTAAAGAAAGTGGTTCTCATGCCCTTGATCATAATTTAGTATTTAACGTGAAGTCAATAACCGACATAAATAGAAATGGAGACATAAATCGTTGGGGTGAATGGGCAGAAAATTCCACTGTAGATTACCTCGAAGAAACTGGTAAATTAATCTCAATAAATGAGAATAATAATGACTAGGGTTGTACATATTAGTGAGTCTGATATGGCGGGGGGAGCGGGACGTGCCGCTTATCGTTTACATAGTAGAATAAGCAGAAGAGACAATGACATAAAATCAATAATGCTTGTAGGTAATAGAGCGTCTAATGACCCTTCAGTTCTTATTGCCAGGAAGGGTGCGTGGGGAAAATTAAAATCGTATATGTATCCTTATCTAAATTACTTGCCTGTTAAGTATTATAAAAAACGTATCAATAAAACATTCTCTAGTGTGTGGAGCTGTTATGGTGATATTAAAAAGAGTTTGAATTTTAATAAAGTGGATATTATTTGTCTTCATTGGGTTGCTGGAGGGTTTTTTTCTCCGAGTAGCTTGAAGGGATTTAGAAAACCAATTGTCTGGCGACTTTCAGATTTGTGGCCATTTACCGGGGGGTGCCATTTTCCTGGTGATTGCAAATCTTATGAACAATCATGTGGTCAGTGCCCGGTTTTATCTAGTAAAAGAAAATGGGATCTATCACGATTTATTTTTAATAAAAAGAAGAAATCATGGAGAGATATTGATATAACTGTGGTCGCTCCCAGCAATTGGATTGCTGAGTGTGCACGACGTAGCACGATGTTCCGTAACCAAAGGATAGAAATTATTCCTACAGGTGTAGATTTATCTATCTTTAGACCTATTGAAATGGCGGATGCGAGAAATTTGTTGGGACTTCCCAAGGAAAAAAAATTACTACTTTTTGGCGCATTAGCTGCAACAGATGATCCACGTAAGGGATACGAGCCCATGTTAGAGGCTTTAGGAACGATGGCCGAGCTCGAACGCAATAATTATCATTTAGTTGTATTCGGTGGACCTCCAGAACAGCCACCCGACAAAATTATGCCACTACCTGCCACGTTTTTGGGAAAATTAAATGATGACCTGAGTTTAGCTCTATTGTATTCAGCTGCAGATGTATTGGTTGCACCGTATTTAGAGGATAACTTGCCTAATGTTGCGCTTGAAGCTCTTGCTTGCGGGACGCCAGTTGTGGGGTTTGATACAAGCGGGATGCCAGACATTATCGATCACAAGGTAAATGGCTATTTGGCTGAAGCGTTTGATTCAAAAAATCTCGTTGAGGGAATTTTATGGTGTTTGGAAAACAAAAATAATAATCTACGTGCTGAAGCCAGAAAAAAGGCGGAAGAAAGATTTTCGCTTGATAAGTGTGCATTGAGGTATGAAAGACTTTTTCAAGAACTAGTAAGAAAATGCTAGATTAATTATTGATGAATACTGTTTGAGTCAATGTCGATACCAAAAATAACAGTCATTACTATTTGCTTTAATAGTGAAAAAACAATAGAGCAAACTATTCGGAGTGTTATAGATCAAACCTACAAGAATATTGAATATATCATTGTTGATGGAAAATCTACCGATAGTACTCTTTCTATAATTAACAAGTACCGCAAGCAAGTATCGAGGTTGATTAGCGAGCCTGATGATGGAATTTATGACGCAATGAATAAAGGTGTCTCGATGGCTACGGGTGACTGGATTCACATCCTGAACTCAGATGATTATTATGTGGATTCAACATCACTCGAACGTATTGTGCCTCACCTCGATCCAGGGCGCACAAATTATTTTCGCATGTTTCTGAATTATCCAGATGGTCGTTATCAAACCTATGATTTCAATTATAGACGATGGAAACTGTTCATTTCAGCCTATCTCCCGCACCCAGCATTATTGGTATCAGGGGAACAATATAAAGAAGTAGGCATAATCGATACAAAATACAAAATAGCAGCCGACCACGATTTTATTATGCGACTAACAGCAACATTTCCTGGGAAATTTACCCCTGAGCCATTCGTAGTAATGCGACAGGGTGGAACGGCCAGTCAAAATCAGCTATGTGCTTTGAATGAGACAAGAATAATAGCCAACAATAACGGTATGCCCACCTGGTTGTGCTGGTTTTTTTATTTCCTTAAGAGAATACACTGGCGTGTATAGAATAACTCTTTGATACCAAGGCGACATAAAAGATGACTCGAGTTGCACATCTTATTGCGCCTGTTAGTTTTGGTGGAGGTGAGTCGCTACTCATTAGTCTTCTGAAGGAAAGGAGAGCACAATATAGCGAAGGCGTAATTACTATATATAGATCAAGTAAATTCAACGAGGTGCTGGATGAGGCAGGGATACCCCGCTGGGAATTAAGCCGCAAAACATTGGGTCATGGGGTTAGCAAGTTAAAAATAGGGCTAGGGACGGTCGGCCTTCTCCTGAAATTACCACTCTTGCTGTCCATTCTTCAAAAGCAGGATATAAATATCGTACACGCCCACGGATACCCGGCCTCAGTGCTTTATGGATTAATTAGTTATATCTGGGCTGGAAGAGGTGTCTACACTCATCATTCGTACAGAAACAAGCCGGGGTTCATTGAGCAAAGAATCCTGGGCCATTTTTATCGTAGATTTAATTGTTGTACCGCAGTTTCAAGGCTTTCCGCAGAATCAATGCAGCGCGCTTTCCCAGAAAAAAATCTAAAATTTATAACAGTACACAACTGTGTTAGTAGTGCTTTCTTTAGAAAAGGATATCAAAAAGAAAAAAATAACAGAAAGACAAGGTTTATTCAGGTTGGCCGCTTTGTTGAGTTAAAAAATCAAGCGCTTGTAGTCCAGTCTTTGGCACAATTAAATAATATTGATTCTGAAAAAATAGAAGTAGTTTTTGCTGGGGATGGTAGTGAGCTATCGCGTGTAAAGAAAATGGCAGGCGATCTCGGTGTCTCAGGTTCTGTAAAATTCCTGGGGGCAGTAGATCACGATAAGCTACCAGATATATTAGGGAAATCAGATTATGGTATTTTCCCGTCCGATAATGAAGGGTTTGGTATTGGTGCAGTAGAGTGTTTGGCAGCAGGTTTACCGGTTTTATGCCTTAATAATAACTTGATGAAGGAGATTGTAGGCGATGCAGGAATTCTTGTAGAAAAATCAGAATTAGCTCAGGGATTAGTGAAAATGATGGTGGTTGGTGATAGTCTCCGAGAACGAGCCACAGTGATGGCTGAAAAATATTTGCCAGAAAAGATAAAGGATAAATACTGTAGAATTTATAAAGAGTTAAAATAAATGACAGATGGGTATTGGGGGTTAAAGAGAAGCGGGCCCCCGAAAACGAGACAGCAGATTAGGTGACATTCCTGAGGCATTTTCTATTATCCACAGGAGATATTAATGAAATGTAAAAGGCATACCATTTATTGGAATGCTTGATTAAGGCGACAGATATTGGCAGAACCATCAGAGCAGTATGATGTACACCAAAACCAGATCCAAGCCTGAAAGAAGTAATTGCTAGATCATGCTGAATCGGTGTTTGGTTGCAGGTAGGAGCAGCATGTTGCAGAAGGCACCATCTAAAAAAGAGATTTGATTTATGAAGCGAATTATTATTTTGACCGGTTCAGAGTTGCGACATGTGTTTTTCCGTAAGTATATAGCTCTATCCGAGAATATTGAAGTCATCAATAGTTATTGCGAAGGTCAAGAAAAGAGTCTCCGTGCTCTTACTGAAGAAGAAGAGATTGCCAATGATATTAGGTTAAAACACCTTTCAACTAGGGAGCAATCCGAGAAAGATTTCTTTAGGCTGTTTGTCGAGACAACTGTCGATCATTCAAATTCTGTTCATCTGTCAAAGGGTAAGATTAACAGCCCAAAATATACGAAGGCAGTCATAAATTCTGAGCCTGATTTGCTGATCGCCTATGGTTGTTCAATTATTAGAGAACCCCTCTTGAGTACTTTTGAAGGTCGTTTCCTGAATGTACATTTAGGGTTGTCGCCATATTATCGGGGGAGTGGAACGAATTACTGGCCTCTGGTAAATGGTGAACCTGAATATGTGGGTGCAACATTTATGCACATTGATGCTGGTATAGATACTGGAGAGATTATACACCAGGTTCGTGCAAAGTACTCTTGGGATGATACACCATCACAGATTGGGAATCGGTTCATCATCGAAATGAGTCGGGCTTATCAAAATATCATCGTTAATTTCGAGAGGCTGGAGAAGATGCCACAGCTGCCTATACCTTCAAACGAAAGAGTGTACAAGAAGAAAGACTACACAGAAGAATCTGTAGTAACCCTTTATAAGAACTTTGAGAGTGGCCTCATTGAAAGGTACCTGAGTGAAGAAGTGGACAGATGTATGAAAGTTCCGATCCTCACTAACCCCGCTTTGAATATGGAGTGATTATGAAGGCCATCATGTATCATTACGTAAGGCCAGACAATCATAGCATACCGTATTTCCGACATCTCCATGTGGATAATTTTGTGAAGCAACTTGACTATTTTGAGAATGAATTTGGATTTATCAGCAGAATGGATTTTCAAGAATGTATCTCATTGGCTGAACCAATAAAGGGTGTGGTGTTGACCTTTGATGATGGTTTTAAAGACCATTATCAGTATGTACTACCCGAATTGTTAAAACGTGACCTTTTTGGTATTTTCTACATCCCAACATCTCCGTTTATCACGGGCAAACTCATTGATGTTCATCGCATCCATATGCTAATCGGAAAGTATGGCGGCAATACGATCTCGGATGCCATGCAGAGAATCCTCACCAAGGATATGCTATCTCTCGAACGCGTCAAAGAGTTTCAATCAGAGACTTACAGTAGACAGAATAATGACTCAAGCACTAACTATGTAAAGAGAATGCTCAACTATTTCATCGATTACAGGTATAGGGAGAATGTAATTGATCGACTCATGTCCGATTTTTATCCGAAAGAGAGTGACTTGATACACGATTTTTACATGACAAAATCTGAACTAAAGCACATGCACAATAGTGGAATGGTATTAGGAAGCCATACTGTTAACCATCCAGTTATGAGCAAGCTTTCTATAGAATATCAGGAAAGGGAGGTTGTGCAGTCGTTTGATATGCTTGAGTCAATTATAGGGAAGTCTACAATAAAGACATTTTGCTATCCTTATGGTGGTTTCCACACATTCACCTCCCAGACAGAAAGGTTACTCGAAAAGAATGGCTGTCACTTCTCATTTAACGTCGAATCAAGAGATATTAATCAAGAGGACTTGGCGAATCGGAGACAAGCGTTGCCTCGTTTTGATTGCAATGAGTTTCCTCATGGTTCTTCCATGGAATATAGAAGTGGACCTCGAGAATGAGACAGCAGCTTAGGTGACATTCCTGAGGTATTTTATATTAGCCACAGGAGATAAAAATGAAATTCAAAAGACATAACTATTTACTGGGGTTCATAGTTAAGGAGGCGCTGGTTGCCATCAAAGGCGACAGGCACTGAAAGACAGACGCCATGCCATCTTAAACAGATGATGCTTAATCAGTATATCCCGGTTTGCTACCGGGACTACCGCTATCAGCATGATTGAGGCTCATGGATCTCACTTACTTAAAGCCGCTTGAATGTGTCAGTGATAGGATCCAAGAAAAGTGTTTGGCGAGTTAACAAAACCTACTAGAAGAAGCTAGGATCATTAGTGAAGAAGTTAAGAGTATTAGTATGGTTTTGGGGGCGACGAGGAGGCGGCCCACGATACACTCTTGAGCTTATTAAAGAATTATCAAAGCACAGTGAGATAGAATTACATTTATCACTGTCACGGCAGTCTGAATTATTTCAGGAATCAATCGATCTTGAATTACCAGGAATTCACGTTACGACTTATGATAGCCTGGCTACGTTACTAATAAGTTCTCTAAAGTTACCTGTAATTTGCCATAAGATAAAAAAATATATACAAAAGAATGAAATAGATATCGTTTTGTGCTCGATGAATCATATCTGGAATTCAGTGGTTGCAAGAATGATTAAAAAAACAAAAGCGCGTTATATGCTAGTGGTACACGATGCAGAACCACACCCAGGAGAAAATAATATGGCACGAAGCTTTCTTCTTTCTGAGGATATTAAGCAATCAGATGCTGTTATTACATTAACTAACTCAGTTAGTAAACAATTATCACAAAAGTACTCTTATCCATCAGATCGCATGTTTACCATTCCCCATGGAGTATTCGAATACTTCAAAGCCAAAAAACCGCGCACAATTTCTTGCGAAAAGCCTATTAGCCTATTATTTTTCGGACGTATTTTGTCTTATAAAGGGCTGGATATTTTGCTCGAAGCTTTTCAGGAATTAAAAAAGAAATTTCCATTATTGGTGTTGGAGATTGTAGGAGATGGGAATATACAGCCATACAAAAGCAGGCTGAGTGGGTTGAGGGGTGTTAATTTAACAAATCGATGGATTCAGGAGTCAGAGATAGAGGGCATTTTCAAGAATAGCGACCTTTGTGTGCTTCCTTATCGTGAAGCGAGTCAGTCAGGCGTTATACCAATTGCTTACGCAGCTGGCATGCCAGTAGTTGTTACACCGGTAAGTGGATTAAAAGAGCAGGTTATTGACGGTGAAACTGGCTTAGTAACAAAAGGCGTTGGTTCAAGGTATTTAGTGGATAGCATTGAGAATTTAATTAAGAATCCTAACGTTTATAAGAAGTTATCAAGCGGTGCTATTAGTACCGCAAAAACAGATCTAGGTTGGGAAAATATTTCAGTGCGTGTTAGCAAAGCTTTAAATCTAGTTTCAAATATGATGCACCGCGAATAAAATAAAACAGGAAAAGTATTTAAATTATATGTATCCACAACAGGAAACACTATTGAAATTGAAATGGATATAGTAAGAGCGATGCCATGGTGGGTTAAGCTTGCTGCTAAATTAATTTTAGCACGACTACCTATAAGCTATTCAGTATGGAGACGGCTTGGGTTGTTCAAGCATGGAGATATGCTTCAGGGTCAACACGCACGTATCTCATTTGAGAGTAATTTTAAGAAAGCAATGCTGTACCAAAAAATTCCGTCAGAGTTTACTTATCTGGAGATAGGGCCAGGAGACTCTCTTTTAGCTGGTTTGGTAGCAAAATCTTGCGGCGCCACAAAATGTTATTTTGTAGATAACGGAAGTTATGTGCAAAAAGATATACAGCCATACAAAAAATTAGCAGTCGAGCTGGGTAACAAGAGACTTAATGTGCCGGAGATTGAGAGATGTCAGACATTTAGCGAATTTCTTGAGGTATGTAACTTCGTTTATTTAAAGAATGGAGTAAAGTCTATGGCAAAAATTGAAACTGATAGTATCGATTTTATATGGTCCAGTGTAGTCCTGGAACATATAGCAAGGACTGATTTCTCTAAATTAGCCAGGGAAATGAAGCGTATAATTAAACCACATGGAGTAAGCTCACATAGTATTGACCTCAAGGATCATCTTGGAGCAAGCCTTAATAATCTTCGATTTAATGAAAGAAATTGGGAAAGAAAAATTATTAAAAACTCAGGTTTATATACAAATCGACTGAGAATGTCTGAAATAATAGAAAAATTTGAATGTGCCGGGTTCAAAATTGCACAGCTTAAAAAATTTATGTGGGATAGTTTGCCTTTACCAAAGACAGCATTAGCTAAACAATTTCAGAAATTTTCAGAAAAAGAATTACGTGTGCGGGAATTTGAGATAGTTCTTGTCCCGGTAGAAGAAAATTATTTTGTGAAAAATAGATAATGTGTGGAATAGCTGGGGTATGGAGTAAGTCATCACGAAATAGCTCAACAGATTTGCGTGATATGGTAAGGAAGATGAGCAATACTTTGCAGCATAGAGGTCCTGATGGTGAAGGCGTTTGGCTTGATGAGGAAAATGGTGTTGCGCTAGGGCATCGTCGTTTGGCAATTGTTGATTTGTCAGACAATGGTTCGCAACCGATGATTTCATCGTGCGGAAGATTTGTTATTACCTACAATGGTGAAGTTTATAACAGTCTTGCGTTATCCAGGATTCTTGAAAAAGATGGAATTCAATTAAAAGGGCATTCAGATACCGAGGTTCTTCTAGAGTCCTGTGCAAAATGGGGAATAGAGCAAACACTGGCTCGGGCAGTTGGAATGTTTGCCTTTGCTCTTTGGGATCGAGCAGCAAAAAACCTTTATCTGGTTCGTGATCGAATGGGTGAAAAACCGCTCTATTATGGCTGGGTTGGAGATATGTTTGTTTTTACATCTGAGTTAAAAACATTAAAGAAAATACCTGAGTTTACAGGCGAAGTAGATCGCGGTGCCATGAAGTTACTCCAGCGGTTTAGCTATATACCCAGTCCGCACTGCATATATAAGGGTATAAAAAAATTACCGCCTGCCTCAATGGCTACCGTCAGACATGAAACTAAAAGTATAGGATTACGTTCTTATTGGGATATCACTAAACAAGCTGAAATTTCTACTAGTAAATTAGTCAATGGTTCTGAAGAAGAAGTTCTTGAGGTGCTACATAGTAAGTTGAGCTTATCTGTTGCTGGCCAGATGATGGCTGATGTTCCGTTGGGAGCCTTTCTGTCAGGGGGAGTAGACTCATCATTGATTACAGCATTGATGCAGGAAAGAAGTACTAAACCGGTACAAACGTTTACTATCGGTTTTCACGAAGAAAACTTCAATGAAGCTATATATGCAAAACAGGTGGCGCAAATCTTGGGCACAGAGCATACGGAAGTATATCTTCAGTCCAGTGATGCGCTGGCTGTTATACCGGAATTACCGCAACTTTTTGATGAGCCCTTCGCTGATTCTTCTCAAATACCAACCTATTTACTTTCAAAAGTTGCCAAACAAACTGTTTCAGTCTGTCTTTCTGGAGATGGGGGTGATGAGTTGTTTGGAGGGTATAATCGCTATCTATGGGGAGACCGTATGTGGCGCGTCACAAATAATGTGCCTAAAAACATAAGACAGATATTAGCAAAATTGATTACACAGGTGCCACCTCGTAGGTGGGATCAAATTTATGGGATGATTGAACTGTTTATTCCAAAGCGCGCTCGCATGGCTAATCCTGGTGATAAGGCGCATAAATTTGCCGGACTAATTGTTGGGGAGGGGTTAGGAGACAGATTTCTTGATATGGTTTCTTACTGGAAGAATGTAGATGAACTTGCCTATGGAGGTAGTGAGCTTGCAACATGTTTTTCAAACTTAAGCTCATCTTCAGCTCTTACCGGATTTGCGCAACAGATGATGCTGCTGGACCAGAAATCGTACTTGCCTGATGATCTTATGGTAAAGGTAGACCGAGTTTCTATGGGGGTGAGCCTTGAGACTAGAGCACCATTTCTGGATCATCGACTTATAGAATATGCCTGGCAGCTTCCACAAGAAATGAAAATTCGCAATGGCCATGGAAAGTGGTTGCTTAAAAAATTGCTGGGACGATATATTCCTAAAGAATTAGTTGAGCGTCCTAAAATGGGGTTCCAACCTCCAATTGGTCAATGGCTTCGTGGCCCACTTAGGGAATGGAGTGAGTCATTACTAGATGAATCCAGATTAAATCAAGAAGGTTATATTAATTCTTCAGTCATACAGAGATACTGGAAAGAACATTTATCTGGCGACCATAATTGGGCGGGTCAGTTATGGACAGTTTTGATGTTTCAAGCATGGTTAGCCGCTCAGTAAAATCCCGACAGAGACTGGTTTTTTTTGTATCCGAAGACTGGTACTTTTGTTCTCATCGTTTGCCACTGGCTATATCAGCCAAAAAAGCTGGGTATGATGTTTATGTCATAACTCGTGTAACTAGTCACGCACATCTGATTCGTGAATCAGATATAAAGTTGATACCAATAGTCATGACCAGACGCATCAACAATCTATTTAGTGAGTTGCAGGTTATTATTGATTTAGTACGCATTTACCGTGAGATAAAACCTGATATTGTTCATAATGTTGCCATAAAGCCAGTTGTTTATGGTTCAATAGCAACATTATTTACTTCAGTTCCGTTGAAAATTAATGCTTTGGCGGGTCTTGGTTTTATATTTACTTCAAAAAGTCAGCTAGCCAGGTTTTTTCAGCCTGTCATTCAAATAATTCTAAAAATTCTTCTGGGAAAGAAAAATACTTACACCATAGTACAGAATAGTGATGATAAAAAATTATTAGTAGATAGGAAAATAATTCACGAAGAGAAGCTAAGATTAATTATGGGCTCGGGAGTGAATATGGATATCTACAAGCCAGAAAAAAATAAAAGTGATCTACCGGTAGTAATGATGGCAGGTCGAATGCTGTGGGACAAGGGAGTGGGAGAGTTTGTAAGGGTAGCCAGAAAACTAACAGGAGAAGGTATTCGGGCGAGATTTATTTTGGTTGGATCGGGGGATGCAGATAACCCTTCATCTATATCTAGTTCTCAGTTAAGAAAATGGCAGGAGAATGGTGATATTGAGTGGTGGGGAGCGCGAGCAGATATGCCTGACGTGTTTAAGGAAGTGCACATCGTTTGTCTTCCTACAATCTACGGAGAAGGTGTGCCAAAGGTGCTTATTGAGGCAGCAGCAAGTGCCCTACCTATTGTCGCAAATGATGTGTCTGGATGCAGAGAGATTGTTAGACAGGGAGAAAATGGCATGCTGGTTCCGCCATTGGACCCACAGGCACTGTCTGATGCATTGATAAGTCTTATTGGTAATAAAGAGTTAAGAGAAAAAATGGGAACAAGGGGAAGAGAGATTGTACAGAAAGAGTTTTCTGAACAGAAAGTCATTGGGCAGACCATGGAAATGTATGAAATAAAGTTGTCTGCATGAAGGTTGTTTCAATGTTATGTGATGTTTACCATTATGTGTTTGTATGATGTTTTCCAAACTTAATAAAATAGATATTCGCATACCTGCTATAGGCATAAGCTTGTTGTTATCTGTATGGTGTATATATATTGACCCAGTTATAAACAATGATGGTTTTCTATATATTTTAATTGCAGATACCGTGCAAGAGGGTAATTATTCAAATGCATTTAATATTTATCGTTGGCCATTTTATTCATTCATGATAGCTGGCCTGAGCAGCTTTGCTGGGTTCTCTGCTGAACTGACAGCATATATATTTAATGCTCTTCTGATCATAGTCTTAATCCTCAGCTACTTGTCTATTGTAAAATTACTTGGTGGGGATCACCGGGTGCTTATTGTTGCAGTTATTGTGATACTTTTATTTCCAGGTATAAATCGATATCGTTCATTTATAAATCGTGATTTTGGTTACCTGGCATTTTACATGCTGGGTTTGTTTTATTTTTTCAGACATCTGGTAAAACCAGCATGGTATTTTCCTGTTCTTTGGACTGCAGCTTTAGTTGTGGCGGCACTTTTTCGTATCGAAGCTGTTGTACTATTAATTAGTTTGCCATTTATTTACTGGTTTGTATTGGTAGATTCAAAGGCACGACGCGCTATGGTAAGTGCTTTGTACGGTCTTGTTTTAGTTGGTATATTTTTAATTTTCGCATGGTGGTTTGCAGGAGGTTATCTGAATAACGCGAATTATTCAGGAGTGGAAGGTGCATTTGATATTGCAAAAAGATTTATAGAGGGAATTACCGCAAGTTATAGTGATCGCCTGGATCAGATGCGGGTCTTGCTTACGCAATATTCCCGGAATTATGCGCCTGTTATCGTGATTGCCGCATGCATTAATTATTATACTTTTTAGTGAAGTAATTCAAAGTATTACCCTGGCATACCTGTTTGTACTAATTTATAGCTGGCGTAAGTATGTAATATTTCGTGAGGACCGAATCAGGAATGCATGGATAATACTTATTATTATTCAGCTCTTAATTTTATCTGGCGCACTGTTAAAATATTTTTTCATTACCGGTCGTTTTCCACTGGCGCTCAGCTTAACCCTTTTATTACCAGTACCATTTATTCTTTCTAATATGTACCAGGATTGGAAGGAAAACAAAAATAGCAATGTCATGATCAGGTGGTTTTTCCCCGTGACGGTTATTTTAATTATTGTAGCTTCGCTACCGAGCCTGAATACCTTTACAGGAAAAAATCATTACAAAGAAGGCGGTCTCTGGGTAAAACAACAGATTAAATCAGATGAAAAATTATTAAGTACTGATATTGCGGTAACTTATTATGCCGGAAGAAATCCGTACAATCGGGTTGCTACAGAATCATGGACGGGTATGCAGTCATATGGGCGGGAAGATGTATACAGGATATTAAAAAATAATCGAGGAAAGGATTTCGATTATATCGCTATTAGTGTTAAGAAAAAATACAAAGGGCAGGAAAAGGAAATTATTAAGCTGGTAGGCAGCCCGCCCACAAAAAGATTGAAAAATCAGTTCGGAGATGAATTGCTGATTTTCAAAAAAGACAAAACCAGATCTTCGGTTAAATAATGGTCGGGGTGGAGAGATTCGAACTCTCGGCTCCTGCCTCCCGAAGGCAGTACTCTACCAGGCTGAGCTACACCCCGTTTTTTTCGTTCTT